>CAYYFY010000319.1:0-2941 GCA_964471035.1 uncultured Eubacteriales bacterium | reverse complement strand
CCTTATAAGATAGAAAATTGCCGTCCTCATGCCGCTTCCACGAACCGGCGTGCAGCTCGTAAATGCTGACCGGCGCGCTGTAAATACTTGTCTCACGCCGCGTTTTCAGCCATTTCGCGTCGCGCCACACATAATCGCTTTCATAGATTTTGGAGGCGGTGCCCGGACGCGTTTCCATATGTATACAATAGGGATCGCTCTTGAGCACGACGCGCCCGTCGGCGCAGGTGACGGCGTACTTATAGGCATCGTACCGCTTCATGCCTGAAACAGTGCCCTCAAAGACGCCCCCGTTGTTTAATCGGCGCATATCTGCCGCCTGTTCGGCGTCCCAGCCGTTGAAATCCCCGACGATCCCCACCGACCGCGCGTGCGGCGCCCAGACGCGAAAAACGAATTCGTCCTCCCCCGTCCTGTGTACGCCGAGAAAATCATAGGCGCAGCGGTTGTTGCCCTGGTGAAAAACATACAGCGGGAAATCGTTTTCACTCTGAGTTTTACTATGTTTCATCGTTTCACCCTCCCACTGTTAAAATTTACTATTCTGATTGTATATCATACCAAATATTATACGCTTTTTCAAGCCTTTTTTTAAGTATTTTGTTACACGAGCATAAACAATTACTGCGCCGTTTTGTTGAATATGCTATATTTATTTTATTTCTTTTTAAGAATTATGCTGACGAAAGATATGCTATAATAAGTTAACCGTTTAATTATTAACCGATTAACAAAGGGGTGACCCATATGACTGACCGTGAAATCGTCCATCTGATGATGCGGATGACCGCCGCCCACCGTTATGAAATTTTTCGGGCGTCCGCGGCGGCGGGGCTGTACTTCGGCCAGCCGCGGCTTCTCGAATATATCATCGAAAAAAACGGCTGTACGCAGAATGAGCTATCCGCGCTTTTGGGCGTGTCGCCGCCGTCGGTCGCCGTTTCGGTCGGAAGGCTCGAGAGAGCGGGACTGCTGAAAAGGGAACCGGACAAAGACGACCGCCGCCGCAACCGTCTGTCGGTAACAGAGAAGGGGCAGAAGGCGCTCGCGCGCTTTCGCGCGGTCTGTATTAAAACCGACGCGCGGCTGTTCTCCGGCTTTTCCGCAGAGGAAAGAGAAACGCTCGTCTCCTATCTCAACCGCCTGACCGACAACATCGCCGCCGCCGACTTCACCCCCGAAAAAATGCGGGAGATGCTCGAACACGAGCAAATACACAGTAAGGAGAGAAATAAAAAATGATACGGCAGCTTTTGCCCTTCACAAAAAAATACAGGCTGTACGCCATACTCGCGCCGCTCTCAATAGCCGGCGAAGTCGCCATCGAGGTGCGCATCCCGTTTCTGCTCTCAAGCATCATCAACGACGGCATTTTGAGGAGCGATTTCGACTATGTCGTCACGCTGGGCATAAAAATGGTGCTGATGGCGATGCTCTCGCTTCTCTGCGGAGCAATGGCGGCGCGCTTCGCGGCGGTAGCGGGCATGGGCTTCGGCGCCGAGTGCCGCACGGCGCTGTTTAACAAGGTTCAGGACTTCGCCTTTTCCAACATCGACAAGTTTACCACTGGCTCGTTGGTCACGAGGATGACGACCGATACCCGGATGCTGCAGAACGCGTTTATGATGATCGTGCGTATCTGCGTGCGCGCGCCGCTGATGTTTGTTATGGCCGTCGTCTACGCGCTGCGCATCAATACCGCGCTGTCCTTGGTGTTCCTTGCCGTCGCGCCGCCGCTCGCCGCCGCGCTGATTCTCATCGGCAAGCGGGCGCATCCGCGCTTTACAAGTATGTTCCAGAAATTCGACCGCTTCAATACCGCGATCCAGGAAAACCTGATCGCCATCAGGGTCGTCAAGGCGTTTGTGCGCGCCCGACACGAAAAGGAAAAATTCGAGGTCACGAGCGACGAGCTGCGCGACACCTCGATCTTCGCCGAAAAACTCGTTATCCTGAATGGTCCGCTCATGAGCATCGCCATGTATGTCTGCGTCATTACCATTTTGTTTTTCGGCAGCCGCCTGATCGTCGGCGGCACTATGCGGCTCGGAGACCTGTCGGCGATCATTTCGTATGTGTCGCAGATTCTGATGTCGCTGATGATGCTCTCGATGATCTTTGTCATGGCGGTCATGGCCAAGGCCTCGCTGACGCGCGTTTGTGAGGTGCTCTCCGAAACGCCCGCCGTCACCGACGAAAACGCCGACCCCGCGCTGACGGTCGCCGACGGCTCGATAGAGATGAAAAATGTCTGTTTCAAATACAGCGCGTCCGCACAGAAAAACGTGCTTGAAAACATCAATCTCAAAATCGCGCCCGGCGAAACAATCGGCATTCTGGGCATGACCGGCAGCGCCAAATCGACGCTCATCCAGCTGATCCCGCGCCTGTACGACGCCACTTCCGGAGAGATTCTCGTCGGCGGGCGAAATGTCAGAGACTATACGCTCGACAGCTTGCGCGGCAGCGTTTCGATGGTGCTGCAAAATGACATTTTGTTCTCCGGAACGATCAAAAATAATCTGCTCTGGGGCGACCAAGACGCTTCGGACGAAAAAATAGCGGCAGCCTGCAAGGCCGCGCAGGCCGACGCCTTTATCAACGCCTTTCCGGACGGTTATGAAACCACGCTCGGACAGGACGGCGCGGGCGTCTCGGGAGGGCAGAAACAGCGCCTGACCATCGCGCGCGCCCTTCTGAAAAAGCCGAAAATACTGATCCTCGACGACAGCACCAGCGCGGTCGATACCACCACGGACAAAAAAATCCGCGAGGCGTTCATAGAACTCACGGATACGACAAAGCTCATCATCGCCCAGCGGATCGCCTCGGTCATGGAGGCCGACAGGATCGTCGTCCTCGACGACGGCAAAATCAGCGCGGTCGGCTCGCATGACGAGCTGATAAAAAACAGTAACATTTACCGCGAGGTCTACGAATC
>CAYYFY010000318.1:0-2982 GCA_964471035.1 uncultured Eubacteriales bacterium | reverse complement strand
CTATTGACTGCCGGACGGACAAGGCGGGCAGTGTTGTGCTCAACGCGCGGCTTTTCTGCGATATTATGCGGATGCTTCCGGCGGATAGGGTCACCGTCGATGTCGACGAGCACAATATGTGCCGCATCTCGTCGGGAGACGCGCAGTTCTCACTTATAGGCATACCGGCTGACGACTATCCGGAGCTCCCGTCGGTCAGCGGCGGCTACGTTCTGAGTATCAAACAGTCGGTACTCAAAGACATGATAAGGCAGACCATCTTTGCTGTTTCCACAACGGACAATAAACTTGTGCATAAAGGCGTCAAGTTTGAGGTTGAAAACGGCAATCTGCGTCTTGTCGCGGTTGACGGATTCCGTCTGGCACTCAGAAATGAGCCGATTGTTTACGAGGGGGATTCTTTATCTTTCGTCGTGCCGTCAAAGACGCTGCTTGAAATTATGCGTTTGCCCGGCGACGGGAATGAAAACATCACGGTCAACGTCGGTAAAAAAATCATCGTTTTTGAGGTGGGCAGCTATTCGCTTATCTCCCGCCTGTTAGAGGGAGAGTTCTTAAAATATAAATCGACGATACCGACGACGTATTCGACCTGCGCGGTCGTCGATCTGCGTCAGTTTACGGAAAGTATAGAAAGAGCGTCGTTGATTATCACCAACAAAATCAAAAGTCCGGTGCGCTGCATTTTCGACGATAATACGGTCAAGGTGTCGAGCATTACTTCTCTGGGCACGGCAAACGACAGGATTATGGCGAAAACAGAGGGCAAACGCATTGAGATCGGTTTCAATAATATGTACTTGCTCGACGCGCTGCGTGTCTGTGACGGAGACGAAATAAGAGTTGAGCTGAGCAGCCCTGTCTCACCGATCATTATAAGACCTATCGAGGGAGACGGCTACCTGTTTTTGATTCTGCCGGTCAGGCTGAAAGCCGAATAATCTATGACCGATAAAAAAATCCGTCTGAAAATAGCGAAGACGAGAGAACAGAATTTTGTTCTGAATACGGAATTCATCAAGCTTGACAGCCTTCTGAAGGCGACCGGCATCGCGCAGACAGGCGGGCAGGCAAAACTGCTCATCGGCGAGGGAAAAGCAGACGTCAACGGGGAGGTCTGTCTTATGCGGGGCAAGAAGCTCCGCGGGGGCGACCGCGTACAATGCGGACTGGACGTTATAGTAATATGTAAACTATGATTATAGGGGAATTTAATCTAAAAGACTTTCGCAATATTACATCGCTGTCCGCAAAGCCGTGTGAAGGCGTCAACATCATTTACGGACAGAACGCGCAGGGAAAGACCAATATTCTCGAGGCTCTCTGGCTTTTAACCGGCTATAAGAGCTTTCGCGGAGCCAAAGACGCGGAGCTTATCCGTTTTGGGCAAAACGGCGCTTCGGTTAAAGCGCATATTCTGGAAAAAGACAGGGACAGCGAGGTGGAAATCCGCGTTGCCGACAGACGGAGAGCGTTAAAAAACGGCGTGGAGCTGTCCGCTCCTTCCGAGCTGCTCGGATCGTTTTATGCCGCCGCCTTTTTCCCCGACGGGCTAGCCCTCATAAAGGAGGGTCCCGGCGAAAGACGGCGGTTTCTTGACGTGGCGGTTTGTCAGCTCAGCCCCGGGTATGCCGACAGCCTGCGCAAATACAAACTTGCCCTTCTGCAGCGCAACAGCGTTTTGAAGGATGTTCCGTATCACAGCGAACTGCTCGATACCCTCGACGCGTGGGAGGAACAGCTTGCCGCCTATGGAGCGCGTATCATTTATAAGAGGCTTGCCTATATACGGCGCCTGTCCGAGGCGGCAGAGGCGGTTTACGGCGGCATTTGCGACAAAGCGGAGAGTTTTTCGCTCGCCTATGTCTCAAATGGGCTTCCCTCAGACGAGGACGGCGAGGACGGGATAAAACACTTTCTTTTACAGCGACTGAAAGAAGCAAGGCGCGGCGACATCTTTCAAAAAGCGACGTCTATAGGACCCCACCGCGACGATCTTCTGGTCACATTAAGCGGACACAGCGCGCGGATATTCGGCTCACAGGGGCAGCAGCGCTCGGCGTCACTGGCGTTAAAGCTCGCCGAGGCACAGGTCATCAGCGAAATTGTCGGCGAAAAGCCCGTCGTACTCCTCGACGATGTCATGAGCGAGCTGGATCTCAAAAGGCAGGACTATGTCCTCAATAAAATCCGTGAATACCAGGTTTTTATCACCTGCTGCGAGCCGTCTTTAGCCTTGAGGCTCTGCGAGGGAAAAACCTTTCACATAGATCAGGGAGGCGTCGTCTGATATGGTGTTGTTTTTAGGGCATGACGCCGTCGTCACCGACAGAGACATCATCGGTATTTTCGATCTGGATATCACCACTGTCCAAAAATCGACGCGGGATTTTCTCAAACACGCAGAAACAGAGGGCGAGGTCAAAAATGTAAGCACCCTGCTCGAAATTCCCAAGACCATGATTCTCTGTGAGAGAAAAGGAAAACGGGAGCTGTATATTTCCGCCTCGGCGGCGGCTACGCTGGCAAAGAGGCTTCAGGAATAAACGGAGGTTAAAAAATTGGATCAGAACAACCAAGCGATTCCCGGCGAGGAACTCCTTTCCCGGGATACGGACATGGATACCAGCGTCACCGAAGCGTATGATGCGAGCGCCATTCAGGTCCTCGAGGGACTGGAAGCCGTCAGAAAAAGACCGGGAATGTATATCGGTTCGACAGGACCGCGCGGGCTTCACCATCTCGTCTATGAAATCGTGGACAACTCGATTGACGAGGCTCTCGCGGGCTTTTGTACGCATATCGACGTGGAGATACTGCCGGATAACATCATCAGCGTCCGTGACAACGGGCGCGGTATACCCGTGGGTATTACCGAACAGCAGGGCATACCTGCGGTGACGATTGTTCTGACCGTGCTGCACGCCGGAGGAAAATTCGGCGGCAGCGGCTACAAGGTGTCCGGCGGCCTGCACGGCGTCG
>CAYYFY010000317.1:0-2987 GCA_964471035.1 uncultured Eubacteriales bacterium | reverse complement strand
TTGGCGAACACACTGCTGTTGACCATCACCAGGCCCGCGCCGGCGCGCACGCCGCCGCCGCGGCCTTCGTTTTCGGCGACCGTGCTCTCCAGCAGGCTGATCCTGCCGCCGTTCACGTCCAAACCGCCGGTCGCGTCGATGGCCGCGCCGCCAGCAATCACGGGTTTGAATGTAAAGGTATGACCGTACAGCTCGCCGATTTTCTCAAGCACCTTAACCGCCGCCCCCGTGACCTCGGGACCGATGCCGTCGCCGCCTATTAGCGCTATCGTGTACTTCATACGCTCTCCTCCTTTTCAGAGGTCAGCGTATTCATGAGCCCCTTGCCGCGGATGATCTCCTGTAAAAATTCAGGGAACGGGAATGTCTCATACTTTTTATTTTTCGTCTTATTGACGATGACGCCGGTATCAAAATCAATTTTGAACGTGTCGCCCTCGTCGCATTCCTCGACGGCCTTGGGACACTCGATGATCGGCAGGCCGATGTTGATGGCGTTGCGGTAGAAAATACGCGCAAAATCCTTGGCGACGACGCAGGCCACCTTGCTGGCGCGGATACTGAGGGGCGCGTGCTCGCGCGATGACCCGCAGCCGAAATTGCTGCCGGCGACGAGGATGTCGCCCTCCTTGACCTTTTTAACGAAATGGGGGTCAATGTCCTCCATGCAATGGGCGGCAAGCTCGCGCTCGTCGGCGCAGTTGAGATAACGCGCCGGAATGATGACGTCGGTATCGACGTTGTCGCCGTACTTGATAACTTTTCCGCTAACTTTCATTATAACCCAATCCTTTCCGGTGTCAAGAGTCTTCCCGCAATTGCCGTCGAAGCGGCGACCGCCGGACTGACCAAATAGACCTCGCTCGTCACATGTCCCATGCGTCCTAAGAAGTTGCGGTTGGTGGTCGAGGCGGCGCGCTCTCCGGCGGCTAAAATGCCCATATGCCCGCCGAGGCACGGTCCGCAGGTCGGTGTCGAAACAGCGCAGCCCGCCTCGATGAAGGTCTGTATATAGCCTTTTTCGATGGCTTCGAGATAAATTTTCTGTGTGGCGGGAAAAACGATGACGCGGCAATCCTTATGAACCTTTTGTCCGCGCAGCACCGCGGCGGCGGCGGCCAAATCCTCCAGCCTGCCGTTGGTGCATGAGCCGATGACGACCTGGTCTATCGGTATTTCACCCGCCTCGTCAACCGGACGGGTATTGTCCGGCGAGTGCGGGAAAGCGACTGTCGGACGGATTGCCGCCAAATCAATGTCATATGTTTCGTCGTAGACGGCGTCCCAGTCTGCCGCGTACGACATCGTGCGGTTGCCCCTAGAGCACTCATATGCCCGCGTAATATCGTCCGCCGGAAAAATGCCGTTTTTGGCTCCGGCTTCGATGGCCATATTGGCGATGGTGAAGCGGTCATCCATCGAAAGACCTTTCATATCGCCGGTAAACTCCATCGAGCGGTACCGCGCGCCGCTGACGCCAATCTGTCCGATGATGCTTAAAATAACGTCCTTGCCGCTCACCCATTTGTTCATTTTATTTTTCAGGTGAAACCGCAGCGCCGACGGCACCTTGAGCCAGACCTTGCCTGTAGCCGCGGCGTATGCCATATCCGTCGAGCCGACGCCGGTCGAAAACGCGCCGAGCGCGCCGTAGGTGCAGGTGTGGGAATCGGCGCCGATAATCAGATCGCCGCTCTTGACAATCCCCTTTTCAGGGAGCAGGGCGTGCTCGATCCCCATATCGCCGACATCGAAAAAATACCTGATGCCGTATTCGCGGGCGAAATCCCGTACCGTCTTGCACTGCTCGGCGGCCTTGATGTCCTTGTTCGGGGTAAAATGATCCATGACCAGCGCTATTTTTTCGCTGTCGAACACACCCCTGCCGCTCGCTCTTATCTCCTCCACGGCGATCGGTGAGGTGATGTCGTTACCTAAGACCATGTCCACATCGGCCATGATGATCTCACCGGCGCGTATGTCGTCTCTGCCGCAGTGAGCGGCAAGAATTTTTTGCGTCATTGTCATACCCATTATAACCATCCTTTCTTTGCGAGGTTTGAAACGATTTATCTTTCAAACTATACATTGCTCGGTAAGCTTGTTTTGCGCCTGAACATAGGCCAGTATGCTTGCCTCGATGATGTCGGTCGAAAGCCCTTTGCCTGTGAATATCCTGTCGCCGCACCGCAGAGCGGTCACTACTTCGCCCATGCTGTCCTTGCCCTCGGACACCGACTGGATCGCGTAGTTTTCAAAGGTATACGCGGGCGGGCTTATGATCATATCGACGGCCTTGTAGGCGGCGTCGACCGGTCCGTTCCCCAAAGAGACCTCCTCGCGCGTCACCCCGTCCTTCTCAAGAGAGATGACGGCGGTCGCCGCGTCGGAGCTTCCGGCGTGAACGGAAAATCCCTTCAGAATATACTTCGCGCTTTCCTCCGGACGACTGTTGCGCGCCAACGCTTCTATATCCTTGTCGGAAACCGTTTTCTTCTTGTCGCACAGCTCCTTAAAGCGCATGAAGCAATCGGTCAGCTCCTCCTTATTCATGGTGAAGCCGAGGCGCGTAAGCGTTTCCTCGAACGCGTGGCGGCCGGAATGCTTGCCGAGCACCATCTGGTTTGAGGAGATGCCGACGGATTCCGGCGTCATGATTTCATAGGTAAGCCGATTCGCCAATACGCCGTGCTGGTGGATACCCGCCTCATGGGCAAAAGCGTTCGCACCGACTATAGGCTTATTGAGCGGCGCGGAACGCCCTATAACACCGTATACGGATTTACTGGCGGAATAAATCTTCGTAGTGTCTATGCGTGTATCGACGCCGTAGATGTCGGGTCTTGTGCGAATAGCCATGACGACCTCCTCAAGCGGCGCGTTTCCGGCGCGCTCGCCCAGACCGTTGACGGTACACTCAATCTGCCTCGCGCCGCCTAAGACACCGGCAAGGGAGTTGGCTGACGCCATACCCAAATCGTTGTGGC
>CAYYFY010000316.1:0-3003 GCA_964471035.1 uncultured Eubacteriales bacterium | reverse complement strand
TATGATTAGACTCGTCGTTTTCATTCAATCTTCTCAACATTATCTCTATCTGTTTTTTAATACAAAATATTATTTGAAATACATTAATGTTATTATACACAACACAATTGGTAAATTTTTCTAAAAAAATTTATTGACAGCCCTTTGCTGTTGTGCTATGATGGCACAGCAATCAAAGGGCATTTATTTTTTTGCCCGTTACGGTTTACACGAAAGGAAGGAAATCGGATATGTCAACGTATATGCCCAAAGCGGCTGATTTAACCCGTCAGTGGTATCTGCTCGACGCCGCCGGCAGGACGCTCGGCGAGGTAGCCGTCGAAGCCGCGACAATCCTGCGCGGCAAGCACAAGCCCACGTTCGCCCCTCACGCGGACTGCGGCGATAATGTCGTCATCATCAACGCCGAAAAGATCGTTCTCACCGGCAAGAAACTCGAGAATAAGATCTATTACCGTCACACCGGCTATATCGGCCATCTCAAGGCGGTCAAATACGGCACAATCATGCAGCAGAAGCCGGAGTTCGCCGTCGAAAAGGCGGTTAAGGGTATGCTGCCCGACACGGTCATCGGCCGCAACGCCTTTACAAGACTGCGCGTCTATAGGGACGCCGCGCACAAGCAGGAAGCACAGAAACCCATCGTCAGAGAGTTTTAACGGAGGGAGGACACATAAATGTACGATAGCAAACCTTATTTTTACGGAACAGGCAGAAGGAAAAAATCCGTCGCGCGCGTGCGCGTTTATCCGGGCACGGGCACAGTCACCGTCAATGACAGGGACATCGACGACTACTTCGGCCTTGAAACACTCAAGCTTATCGTCCGTCAGCCGCTCGCCGTTACCGAGACAGACGGCAAATTCGACATCATCTGCCGCGTCGCCGGAGGCGGCGTCACAGGTCAGGCGGGCGCTATCCGCCACGGTCTGTCCAGAGCGCTCCTGCAGTACGACGAGGCGCTCCGCCCCGCTCTCAAGAAGTCGGGCTTCCTCACCAGAGACCCGAGGATGAAGGAGAGAAAGAAGTATGGCCTCAAGGGCGCCCGCAGGGCTCCCCAGTTCTCCAAGCGCTGATTTTCCACAATGCTTTTTCGGTCTGTCGTATGCGCGGCAGACCGTTTTTCTTGCTTGACCTCTGATATAAAAAGTGGTAAAATCTGCGTAGGGAGAGTGTTACAATGCGCTTACTTCATTCTTCCGCCGAATAGTTAACAGTCCTATACATAAGGAATTGGTCTTAGAAGGGAGAGAGATGTATGTCCGATGATAGTCATGACGACGGCATCCTTGAGACAGAAGGTACGGCTGAAAATAGCTTTTCCAGTAAGTCGAAAGCCCATTCCCCGCTGTATATCACGGTAATTGTCCTTTTAGTACTGACTCTGTCGGGCTTAGGAATCGCGAAATTCCGAGGCGACGACGCGGACGGTTCAACGGACGGCGCTTCGCTTTCGCCGTCGACATCCGGACAGACTGTCGGCGTAAAGCTTCCTTCATGGTACGCGCCGCGCTCTCTGAACGTGGTAACGGTGACGTATCAATCGCTGTCAGGGGCAGGGAAAACCACGGACGCGAACATCGTTGTGGATTTCTCTCCGGAAAGTAATATCACACAGGGAATCGGCGCGCAGGTCCTGAACATCACCGACGGATACGCCGAGACCTTTTATGACACTAAGACCGGTAAAACCTTTTATTTAAGACAGGCGATCCTTGACGCGATGGGGCTTGAGAAAGCCGATATCTCCGTCAACGAATACGGCGTCAATCCGGACTTCGCCCTGTATACGGTCAACGATGACAAGAGCTATCTGTACAGCGTCCGAACGTGTGAGGTAAAACCTCTGTCATGTTCGCTGTACGGAATATCCATGGGCGTCAGCGTGACGGACGATTACCGCTATATCGCCTTTTCCAGAACGAGGGAGGGTGACAACCGCGACGACGTTTATCTGATTGACACCGCCGCTATGAGCTGTAAAACCGTCTCCAGAGATTATAAGGCGTCTACCGATTCGCGGATTTCCCCGAAAGGGAATTTTGTGTTCTTTTCCGTCTGGGACGATAACGGTAAAACCGCCGACAATCAAAATCGCGTTTTTTACAATACGCGCACGGGCGGTTATTTTAAGCAGACGGGTGACCTTATCCGGTTTTCGGAAAAGGAAGATTCGGCGCTGATGATAAAGGACGGTAAGTATAAGCTTATCGATACCGCCTCCGGCAAAGAAATACCCGATAAGATGTCCGTCAAGGGTACGGACAGGTATTATGTCGACGCCCGCGTGGCGGCTGTCGCGTCAAACGATACGGTCGTGGTACGAGCGGACATTGCCGACGGCAGCGAAAAAACGCTGACGGCAGCGCCTGTGAATGCGTATTGCCTCAGTAAAAATAACCGGTACCTCTATACCTACAACGGCGGCGACGCCTTCATCCGCTTTACGGACACCGTAACGCTTAAAAGTGCCGAGGTGCCCGTTGACAGCGCTTTTGTCAGCCAGACCGCCGATTTGAAGCAGACGCATAGCATCCGCTACAGTCTCTATATCGACGACACGATGACCAGGGCGCTTCTGTGTTACTTTATTATGCCGCTTAAAAATATCGAAAAGGATCCCGACGGTATTCCGGATCAGACCACCGAGGAGGATAACATGACCTACACGGAAGAACACTGGGACATCCGCGCGCACACGGCGCTCCAGACCGCCGAACATTTCGAGAACTTTTATCTGATGCCTTATGAGCCGCATTATTATAATCCGGATAACATCGGGCAGGATCTTAAAAAGGACGAAAACCTGCGGGACCTCATAAATATTTTAAGGTCGCAGAAATACAGCGATGCCGGACGCGTAGTATTTTCCGAATCGAATAGGGTGTTTGGGTTTTCGGCGGACAGTCCTGCCGCGTTTGGCATCTATATCGTAGAAATCGGGATAACCGACAGCGGAAAGTATTATATTTATGATCAGGAAGTCAATATATATTGTTACAT
>CAYYFY010000315.1:0-3021 GCA_964471035.1 uncultured Eubacteriales bacterium | reverse complement strand
GGGGCAGGGGTTCATGGCGCAGACGACCATGACGTCGCACGGATAAGTCACGGTGCAGGAGGCTCTGGAAATAGTAATGGAGCCGGTCTCCATCGGTTGGCGCATGACCTCCATCGCGGCGCGTGTGAACTCGGGCAGCTCGTCCAAGAATAAAACGCCGTTATGCGCTAAAGACAGCTCGCCGGGGTGCGGGATGCTTCCGCCGCCGGAAAGTCCCACGGAGGAGACGGTGTGGTGCGGCGCGCGAAACGGGCGGACATTAATCATGGCGGTATCGTTTTTGAGATGACCCGCCAGCGAATATATCTTTGTGGTTTCAAGCGCTTCCTCAAAAGTCATGTCGGGCAGGATGCTTGGAATTCTGCCGGCGAGCATGCTTTTTCCCGACCCGGGAGGGCCGATCATCATGATGTTGTGACCGCCCGCGGCGGCGACTTCTAAAGCGCGTTTTGCCTGCAGCTGCCCCTTGACGTCAATAAAATCCGGCAGCTTAAAATCGGGATCGGGCATCTCAAAGGCGCGCGGCGTCACGGGCTTTAAGAAGCTTTTTCCATTCAAGTGAGCGGCGAGCTCGCGTACCGTCCGCACAGGGTACACCTGTATACCGTCGACAACAGCGGCTTCCTCTCCATTTTCAAAGGGGACATAGGCGACGCGCATCTTGTTTTCACGGGCGGCGATGACCATGGGCAGTACGCCGTTTACGCGCCGGATGTCGCCGGAGAGCGACAGCTCGCCGATGAACGCCGACAGCGCGAGGTCGGCGCGGATTTGCTTTGTGGCGGACAGAATAGCGACGAGAATGGGCAGGTCGTAGACCGCGCCCTCTTTTCTGGTGTCGGCGGGCGCGAGATTGACCGTAAAATGCCGCGTCGGCTCAAAGTCGAAGCCGCTGTTCTTGACGGCGGACACCACGCGCTCGCGCGCCTCGCTGACCGCGGCATCGGGCAAGCCGACGACGTCAAAGCGGTACTTGCCTTGGCTGACATCGGCTTCGACGCAGACCATATAGGAATCAAGACCTAGAAGTCCGATACTGTTTATTTTCGCAAACAAAATATACTCCTGTAAATTTAGATATTAGATATTAGATGTTAGATGTTAGATTTAAAGGAACCGGCGGTTCGCTAATTATAATGGCTTTTCGTTACTCGCTTGAGAATTTTCAGACGGCGCTTCGGGGGGGTCTTCGTAATAAATAACCGTCTCCTCGGCGCGGACATCTTCGGTAAATTCATCGGGCGGCGCCGCCGCGTTCAGGGCTTCCAGCTCCGCCTGTTCTTCTGACAGAAGCTTAGGCGCGAACGCGAACGTTTTCATGCGAATGAGCGTCAGCAGGACGATGAGGATAAGGAGCGTCATCACGGTGATGGCGACGCCTATAGCCATTCCCTGCGGGAAAAATTTGAAGGTGACGGTGTGGTGTCCGGCGGTGATCGGCACGCCCAGCAGCGCGTCGCCGATGCGCTCATATGTCTCTTTATCGATCTTCACGCCGTCGATGTAGACCGACCAACCTTCGTCGAAATTAATGGAGGTATACAGGAGGCCGTCGCTCAAAACGTCGATCTCTCCGTTGATCTTCGTATCCGTAAAGCTTTTGACGTTCAAGCTTTCAGCGGAAAGGATGCCGTATGCTTTTTTGAACGCGTCCATATCGAGACCCGCGGCATACAGATAAAGGATACCCGAGGCGCTGCTGGTTATCGGAACCTCAACGGTGACGACCTCTCCGGCTTGTAGGATACCTATATCCAGAATGTACGGTTTACTGTCGATCGACTGGGTCATGTTGAGACCGCTGTCGCTCGTGATCGTGATGGAATCGACCGAGGACGAAGCGCATTTGAGGTAGAGGTAGATGTTTTGCGTTTCGGGGACGGTGAAGTGCATCGTCGCCGTGCCCTTAGAAGTCGGGTCGGGAACTGTGTAATAATAGGTGCCCGTGGCGAATTCCTCGGCGGTGAACGGGTCGAGATTGTCGTAATAGGCATCGTCGGTAAACATGATATTTTTCAGCGGACCGGCGAGACCTGTGGCGGTGTTGATAAAATCGTTCTGAACGGTGAACGGATCGGTGTCGTCGGTCTGCCAGTCGAGAAGCCCGCTGCTGACCTTCAAAGCGATGGGCAGGGTGTAGTTGTTTTGGTACGCCGTATAGACCCCGGAGGAGGCGACCTGCGTATACAGGTCGGTATTGCGTATCTTTTCGGCGTTGTCTACGATATAGTCGAGCGCGAACATCGCGTTGTAGACGGGTGTCTGCGGATTGTAGGTGTGGCTGTTGATGTAGTTGCCGAACAGTCCTAAATGATAGTGCAGGTTGCTGACCTTCTCATACGCCATGGAGGAGAACGTCGAGACGCCGTTGTAGCCGTACCAGGCGGGGTCCATGCGCGCGCGCAGGCTCGACAGCTCCATACGGTAATGGTCATCGCCGCTTAAAGTGTCTAGCTGATCTTTCAGGGCGGTGAAATCGGTATACGAACCGGCGTAGGAGGACTTTGACTGATCCATGCTGTAGTGATTGGTGTTGGCGACGGTGTATTCGGCGCAGACCGCGCAGAGCAGCAGCGCGGCGACGGCTGTCCGCGGATATTTGTCGTTGTTGTAGAGGGAAAGGGCAAAAACATAGATGCCGATAAAGGCGAGGGTGATCCATAACGTGAGCTCGGTAAAGTTTTTAGAGCCGATCTCCTGTACGATAATGGCAAAGGCGACAAGCCCGAGACCTGTCCCGAGTATTTGGCGGGCGGTAAACTCTCTTATACCCTTAAACGCTTTGAAGGCAATGATGATCAGGAAAAAGGAGTACATATAGGAAAAGCGGTACGGCAGATCGTTGGGGAAGTGGAGACCGTGCCAGACAAAATTTAATCGGTTGACGTAGAATGAGGCGAAAAACACGCCTAAGAGCACGATGTCGGCGGCGCGCTCGCGCGCCTTTGTTTTTTTCGAGAACAGATACAGGATTACGAGCATCAGCGGCAGAACGCCGCAGTAGACGTTGGGTAAGACATC
>CAYYFY010000314.1:0-3036 GCA_964471035.1 uncultured Eubacteriales bacterium | reverse complement strand
ATATTGACTATTTCATATTTTTAAATTATACTACGAATAAATAAATATTCAACAGTCAGTTCGCCATTTTTCTGTACAATGCCGAACAGAAAAAATCAATAATGTATTGTATCTTAAAGAATCGACATAAAATATAAATAGGGAATGAATCGGCAATGAATAAAAAAAAGACCGACAGAAGAATACTCTATACAAAAAAGCTTTTACGCGAGAGCTTACTTGAGCTTATGAAAGAGAAACCGATCGGCAAAATTACGCCGACCGAGCTGTGTCGCCGCGCCGATCTTAACCGGAAGACCTTTTACAGCCACTACGACAGCCCGCAAACGCTGCTGCTCGCTATAGAAAACGAACTGCTTGAAGAAGTAAAGCGGTCGCTCGTTCAGTCATGGAACAGCGCGGATATGCATATCCTTATGACGGATATCTGCAAAACCATTTATAAAAACGGCGACATCTGCACGATCATTTTTTCGGATTACGGCGACAAGGATTTTTTACGGCGTATCGCGGAGCTGTCGCACGATAAATGCGCCGCAGAATGGGCAGCGTTGGGGATTGACGCACAGGACAGGCGCTTCGAGCTGCTGTTTTCCTATATCGTCAACGGCAGCGTGGCGGTTATCGAGCAGTGGATAGCGGACGGGATGAAAGAAAGCGCCGAGGTGATCGCCGCGTTTATCGCCAAGGTCAGTTTAGCGGGCACAAAGTCGCTGGCGCAAGAAACATGGCAACAGCTTCATACAAAAAAATGACGGAGAATACATGATAATAAAATCATTTAACGAATTAAAAAACGCTTTGAGCAATAGCGATATTTTAGAAATCGAGTGCCGCGGAACCATTCGGTTTTGTGAGCCTTTAACGCTTGAACACAGACACACGCTTGTGATAAAAGGCGGCGAGCCGGAAAAAGCCGTGTTTTCGGGCGCGGAGGAAATTCGCGGCGAGTGGAAAAACTACAGCGACACCGTCAGCGTTTGTCAAATTGCCCGCGGGCTTGACACGGGAGAGCTTTTCGTTGACGGCGAGCGCTATTGTTTGGCGCGATACCCCGATTACGAGCCGGACAAGCGGCTCTGCGGATTCACGACATATGAAAAGCTGGTTGAGAGATTGTCGGCTTATCAAGATGTTTCTAGTGGATATGTGCGTGCCATTCACGACAGAGAATGGGGCGGCAACAGCTATTTTCTGCGCGGGGTGAGCGGCAATGAGCTGAAGCTCGACTGGATCGGCGACAACAACAGGGGCGGCGAGCCGCTGAAAACGCAGATGATGGTCGAAAACCTGTTTGAGGAGCTGGACTCTGAAAAAGAGTGGTATTATGACAAAATAAACGGGCTGCTCTATGTGTATTTTCCAAAGGGGACAGACAGAGATCGCGTGAAGGTAGAATACGGCGTCATCGCCGACTTCTTTAAGTTGACGGATTGCTCCGATATTACTATCGAGGGCATTACCTTCGAGAAGTCGAACCGCACAATGTTCGACAGCGAATACCACATGGTAACGCGCAGCGACTGGGGCGTTGCGGACAGGGGCGCGATCCTTGCGGAGAATTGCAATGGCATTAAAATAAATCGGTGCGGTTTTCGATTTATTGGGGGAAACTGTATCCATTTCAAAGGTAAAAACATCGGTAATTCCGTCGAAAGCTGTGATTTCAAACATATCGGCGCGAGCGGCGTGCTGATATACGGCGACAGAAGCGCCTGCCGTTCTCTTTCAACATGGGAGAAGCACCGCGTAACAATTCCCGATAAAAGTAAGGGTCCCGCGAATGACCTCTATGCCGAATCGTGCGCCGTTGAAAACTGCCTCTTTGACACAACGGGTGAATATGAGAAGCAGTCCGCGCCGGTAACGCTTAGCGTCGCGCACAGGTGCAGGATCGTCGGCAACACGGTGTGCAACACGCCGCGGGCTGGTATCAATATCTGCGACGGCACCTTTGGCGGCCACCTAATAGCGGATAATGATATTTTTGATACGGTTTGCGAAACGGGTGACCACGGTCCGTTTAACAGCTGGGGCAGAGACCGCTACTGGTCATATAAAATGTTCAATACCGATGGCGCTTTCGGGCGGACAAAGAAAAAATATTGCCTGCTCGATGCGATGGACACAACGGTTATCAGGCATAATCGCGTTACGGGCAGCCACGGCTTCGGCATCGATCTTGATGACGGCTCCACTAACTATGAAATATGCGATAACCTTTGCCACGGCGTCGGAATCAAGCTGCGCGAGGGCTTTTATCGGTATGTTCACAATAACATTATACTAGGGGCGCAGCTCGATTTGCACTGCACCTTTTGCGGTAACGACGATGTCATCGAGAACAATATCATCTGCGCGGAGTATCCCATCAATTGTATACTCCTGAACCGCGGCTTCACAACAACGCTTAAGGGCAATCTGTTTGCCGGCTGCAAGGAGGATATACAGAATACCCCGCTTTTCAAAAACAGCGCGGGGAAGCAAAACCGCGTTACGGACGGCGTAACGACAGAGGATATACTAAATGGCGACGCCGACTGCTCCGGATTTCGCCGGTTTTCTCTTGAGTTCGGACGAGAGGACGCCAAAAAGCCCACGTTTAATGAGCTGCCGCGGCTGGATTCGATACATACCGAAACGGTCGGCGGCTCATTACTTAGCGATATCGACGAGGGCATTAAAACCGTGGGCGGGCTGAGCGGCTGCGAGGGTGTTTATGTGGTCAGCGCGGGCGACCGGCTAAAAAAAGCGGGGATCAAGAGCGGCGATGTGATTGTCAAAATCAACGGGATGCCGATTTTAAATATCGACGAATTCAAAGCGCGCAATGAAAAATACGCCTCGCTTGAGATAGTACGAAATCAGCGGTACATGACGTTGGAGCATTGAAACGAAAATATTTAAAAAAAGCTTTGACAAGTTGAAACTTATCAGTTATAATAATGCCCGTTACAAATTGGGCCTGTAGCTCAGTTGGGAGAGCGTTCGGTTCGCATCCGAGAGGTCGTGGGTTCGAATCCCTTCAGGTCCACC
>CAYYFY010000313.1:0-3082 GCA_964471035.1 uncultured Eubacteriales bacterium | reverse complement strand
TCCTTGACGCCATAGAGGCTCTCGTATACAAACCCGCCGACTACACGGCATACAATGCCGCTGTGGCACAAGCGAATGCCCTTGACCGCAGCCTATACACCGATTTGACGACTCTCGACGATGCTCTTGCCGTCGATGTCTCCGGTAAAAATATCACTGAACAGGCAGCGGTCGATGCGCAGACACAGGTCATTCTTGACGCTATTGAAGCCCTCGACTATAAATCGGCTGACTATACGGCATACAACGCCGCTGTAACACAAGCAAATACGCTCAATCGCAACCTCTACGTTGACCTAGCCGCCCTTGACGCCGCGCTTGCAGTAGATGTCTCCGGTAAAAATATCACGGAACAAGCAGCGGTCGATACGCAGACACAAGCTATCCTGAACGCCATCGGCAACCTAACCTACAAGCCTGCCGACTACACGGCATATAATGCCGCTGTAGCGCAGGCGAATGCCCTCGACCCGAGTCTGTATGTTGACTTTACCGCCGTTGAGGAAGCGCTGTCGGTTGATGTCTCCGGCAAAAACATCAAAGAGCAATCCGCGGTCGACGCTCAGACACAGGCTATTCTCAATGCCATTGAAGAGTTGGAATCAATAGAAGAGCCGCCGATTGAAACCGGCTGGCTACAGCTTTTAATGCTTATTATCAATTTCTTAAAATACCTCATATCACTTCTTAACACATAAAAATGGTATCGACATTATAAAAGGATTTGATATAGCTTATGAAAACGGTTTATCCCGACTGTACCCACGGACACATCTCCCGTATTCCCGATAATCTGTACGGTTATCACGGTTGGGGCTCGGTCTGCGCGTCCGGCGATACGCTTTTTGCCGCCTGCTCGGCGTTTCGGATGCGCCATGTCTGCCCGTTCGGAAAGACCGCGCTCTTTATAAGCGCCGACGGCGGCACGTCATGGTCGGCACCCATCGTCGTCAACGATACTGTCCTTGACGACCGCGACGCGGGAATCGTTTCCCTCGGCGGGAAACGGCTCTTGATTTCGTGGTTCATCCATCCGACCACGTCCTATCTGAACCATTACTTTAAGAACTTTACCTGCCAAAACGCCGCCGACAGGGTATTACGGGCGCAGCTCGATTACTGGGCTGAAAATTGTATGGATCCGACGCTCGGCGGCTCGTTTATACGCGTATCGGAGGACGGCGGCTTTGTCTGGAGTAAAACCGTGCGCGTGCCGATATCCTCCCCGCACGGGCCTGTTCTGCTCGCCAACGGAACGCTTTTGTATTTCGGTAAAGAAATGTATTCGGATGAAATTCCAAAGGGCGCGCTCGCTGTTTTTACAAGCGACGGCGACGCGAAACACTGGAAACCGCTCGCTTTTTTAGACCCGCCCGACGGCTTCACGCTCGAAAACTGCCACGAGCCGCACCTAATTGAGCTGCAAAACGGCCGCCTGCTCGGCGCGGTGCGCGTACAGGGCGGCGAAAAACACGTTTTTACTGTGTATACCTGCTATTCGGACGATAAAGGCAAAACATGGTCAAAGCTCGCCCCGACCGGCATTGAAGGCTCCCCGCCGCACCTTTTACAGCATTCGTCCGGCGCGGTGCTGCTGTCGGTCGGCAGACGCTGTGAGCCGTTCGGCGAGCGCGTCTATGTGAGCCGCGACGACGGTGAATCCTTTACGGAGGAATACGTTTTGCGCGACGACGGCAAAAACTTTGACCTAGGCTACCCCGCCACCGCCGAGCTGCCCGACGGCAGCCTCGTCACGGTATATTATCAGGCGTCCCCCGAAGATAAAAACCCCTCGTTCCAGTATACAAAATGGCGGGTGTAAAAAACAAATTCCGGAGAAACCGCGGTTTCTCCGGCGTTTTTTTTATGAGGTTTACCGGCTTCCGGCGAAAACCTTGTACACGGGCGGCAGGATTTTTTTAAGCAGCGCTCCGCCAAAATAACAGATGACGACAATAAGGGCTATGCAGGCAAAATAGCAAAGCACAGTCGCCGCTTGTGAGAGCCCTCCCGCAAGCGGGGCAAGCAGTCTTTTTGCAATGTACAAGAACAAGACGCTTATGAATCCGTGTCCGCCGTAAATAATCATGTTCATGTTCTGCGCGGGCTGCCGGATATGCGGGACAAAGCCCGCTATACCCACTAAGAAAAACAACGTGTTTAAAAAAACAAACAAACTGCTGAAAGAAGCGAACGCCAGATCGTCTTTACTCAAAAACACAAAAACGCCGCACAGCAGATATAACGCGAACGAAGCCATCGAAACCCCCTTCGGTATTTGGGGCAAGCGTATTTTCTGTATGGCGATCAGCGCGCCCAAAAACCAATAGCAGCCGTAGCTAAACGTAAACAGACCGACGTCCGAACCGCCGACGGGTACCGAAAGCGAACCGAGACCGCATACACCGAATATGACGGTGATAAGGCACAAAATCCGCCCCAACCATTTATAGCGGAACAACAGGAATGTCAGATTGCTAAGCGCGTATGTCAGTATGATGAGGTTCAGAAGAAACCACATTATAAATACATACCGGTGCAGAAAGACCGCTTCCAATATGCCTTGCAGGGAATAATCAAGCGCCTTTTCCTGAGCGCGGAACGGCATTTTCGCGGTGAGTATGTAGTAGACAAAATACAGGCAGTTCCAGGCGATATAGGGCAGCACCAGTGAACCCAGGCGCTTTTTCAGTTTATTAACAATCTGTTTGTGTGACTGAACACCGCGGAAAAATAAAAAACCGGATATGCCGAAAAAAGTGGGGACGGCAGCAGTCGCCGCGCCGTGCGACAGGTACTTGATAAAATAAGCGCCCGCGCCGTCGGATACGAAAGCGGTGATGGGGTATAGATGCAGAGCGACAACAAGAACGGCGCATAAAAAACTGGTGACGCCAATGAAAGGAATCGTATCGGACCGGTTTTTCCCGGATGAAGCACCCATTTGTTATATTCCTCCTACAAGACGACGAAAGTTCTCATTTTACTGATTTCTTTTTCAAAAACATCTCTTTGCCGGCGGTCAGCAAATAGAAAAAGCTATCCACCTTGAATATGACCGACAGCAGCACATACACCAGCG
>CAYYFY010000312.1:0-3085 GCA_964471035.1 uncultured Eubacteriales bacterium | reverse complement strand
GGAGGCAAATATCATATCACTTTTATCTTTAAGGCAAAAATAGCACTCACGTTGCGAAAAAACCGTCGGTGATTTTCTATAAATCAATGACCACTGGTCTTGATTTCGCGATGGAAAGCACGACATTTCCTTCTATCTCTATAAATTCGCCCTCCAAACAGATTACATTTATAATCTGTTTAACTTCATTGTCCCGTTGATCCCCCACAAAGGGAAAGCTAACGGACTCACCAAAGACTTCCTTCATATCTTTATGTTTCATAAACGACCCGCTGCCCCACACCCACAAAAAATCGTATGTTCCGGCGGGAATATCTTTTCCGATGGTATAGACACCCGTCGGAAGCTGGTTTTTTCCCAGAGTGAACGGAGGCGCTTCCGGTGCTTTTGGTGCTTTTGGTTCAATGTTATGCTCGGTTGTCTTTGTCGGTGTAGTATCGTTGCGGGATACAATGCGTAATAGCGTGTCGCACTTATCTGTTCCGCTTTTCGCTTCAACCGTTTTATGTGTCCCATCCTTATAGGTGACGATGAAAGTGTATTGCACTCCGTTAGGAACGGTTTCCGGCATACTGATACTACTATATTCGCCCGTTCGCCAGTTGAGAGAAGAGCCATTGTTATATCTCTTTGCATACAGCTGCGTTTCCTTGACGATTACAGCGGATTTAATCTGACTGGCATCAAAACCGGAATTAAATAGACTACTGAATAAGCCCATAATGGAATCCCCCTTCCGACACAATATTACTCATAATGCTTCCACATACGCAAAACACGCACCGTTTTTTCGTTTTCATCTATCATATAAACCAATCGGTGCTGTAGATTGATATGCCGCGAATACAGTCCTGTTAAATCACCAACAAGCTTCTCATACGGCGGCGGCGACTGAAATGGGTTTTCCTTAAGAATCAGAAGCAACCGCTTCGCTTTTTCGTCAAGTCCGGCTTCCTTCAGCCTTTCACTGTCCCGGACGGCGAGTTTAGAGAACATTGAAGTGTACATCACCACTTCAGCTCGCTTTCGTCGACGAATTCCGAGATCGGAGCGTTCATGGCGTCAAGCAAAGTCTTTTTGTAACCGGCGTCGGACGAATGATAAAGCGTTTCAATCAACGCGTTATAGTCCGCCTCGCTGATAATGACGGCGTTGCCGTTTTTTGTGACAATGTTGACAGGCTCGCTGTCTTTAATCGCCATATCGACAAGGCTGTATAAATTGTTTCTGGCGTTCGTAATATTCGTATTGAACATACCGGATTCACCCCTTTCTATAATATATGCGTGCGCTATTCCGTACGTTTATAGTATAGTATGTTCACTGAATAATGTCAATATGTAAGAAAGCACGTCGCGGCGTGTATTTTATAACAGATAGTTCTCTATAACCAGTCTGACGCTTTCCTTTTCTTTCACGGAAAGGCGGCGGTATTTTTCTATAAGGGCGAATTCGTCGGCGTTCAGATCATGCGGCTGCACCATCTCTATAACGCGGTCTATGTCCGTATGACCGATAAGAAAATCGACGGAGGTATTAAAATACTCCGCGATTTTTATCAGGACGCCTATATCCGGCTCAATGCTATGATTTTCATATTTGTTGACCGATTGCTGGCTGACGCCGACAGCCTCAGCGAGGGCGGCCTGGCTGACGCCCTTTTTATGGCGCAGGTTTTTCAAATTTGCTATCATGAGTATCACTCCCTACTCATGATAACAACAAAAATGCGTTAAGTCAACATCGCCCCCATTCACGATAATCCTTAAACGCTTTTCTGCTTGCATTTTTAATTTTTATATGCTTATACCTTCTGTGATTTTTCAGCCTCTTTTTCAATCCGCCGAACCAACTCGTGCGGCGGGATGTCAAAGGCGTTGGCGATACGCCATATCGTTTCAAAGTTTGGCTGCTTCGCGCCGTTTTCTATCATAGCGAGGTGGCTTCTCGCCATACGACGCCAACGGTGGTACGGGAGTACCGTCAACGCAAACGAAGATTTACGGGACTGACCTGTCGCTGAGCGGCACAAAACCGAAGAGAAGCGGGTATACATTTAAGAATTGGAATACCAAAGCGGACGGGAACGGGACGGCATACGCGTCCGGAGCCGTATATACCGGCAACGCAAATCTGACACTTTATGCCCAATGGACTGCGGTTACGCTAAGCTTAATAGTTGTAAAAACCAATCCTACGAAAACAAGCTATTCTGTCGGTGATATGCTGAACACAGCGGGTCTGTCCCTTACGGCTTCCTACAACAATGGTACGACGCAAATCGTAACGAGCGGCTTTACTTGCAGTCCGACAACGCTTTCGACCATCGGAACACAAACAATTACGGTTACTTATAACGGCAAAACGACAAGCTTCAACGTAACGGTTTCTTCGATCTTCGTCAGTGATATAACGCTGAACAGCGCAAGCGCTAGCGTTACGCTCGGTGGCACAAAGCAGCTGACCGCGACGGTGACGCCCTCGAACGCCACGAATAAAACGGTCACATGGAGTTCCAGCAACACAAGCGTTGCCACGGTGTCGTCAACAGGGCTTGTCACCGCGAAAGCGGTCGGCAAGGCGACGATTACCTGCAAAGCGGCGGACGGACACGGTGCCTATGCTACCTGCGCCGTGACCGTACTGCCCAAAACCCCGACGGGCGTGAAAGCAGTGTCAGCGTCGTACAACAGCATCAAAATCAGTTGGACAGCCGTATCCGGCGCGACGGGGTATGCGGTTTATAGAGCGGCATCCAAAACGGGAACGTACAGCTATTTAAAGTCCACAACCTCAACGACACTTACGGATACAAAGCTTTCGACCGGCACGACCAATTACTACAAGGTAAAGGCGTATACGACGGTTGGCGGCACGAAGTACCACAGCGCGTATTCGGCGATTGTATCGGCGAAAGCTGTACCCGCGATCCCGACGTCTTTCACCGCCGCCAAGGCGAGTGCCACGAGCGTAAAAACAAGTTGGAAAGCCGTCACCGGCGCGACAGGGTATGAGGTCTGGATGGCGACGTCGAGCACAGGTACGTATTCAAAGCTTATAACGACAACAAAAACAACGTATACCA
>CAYYFY010000311.1:0-3115 GCA_964471035.1 uncultured Eubacteriales bacterium | reverse complement strand
GGCAGCGCTGTGACCTCATAGACTTCACGGGTATCGGCGGTAAAATCCACGGTTTCGCCGTGGTACATATGACTGTAGAGGATATTGCTCTTTTTTGCCGTCCAGCTCTCATCGGTGACGACGGTCTCTTTTTCGCCGTTTTCGTATTCGACGGTGACCGCGGCGATCAGCGCCGTCTCGTCGGCGGCTAAAAAGGGAAGCGCCTCGTTGGCCCGTTTGTGAAAACGCCAGCCCGCGCCGACGCCGATGTCAATCGAGCAGAAGTCGTCGAGCAGGGCGGTGACGTCGTAGGTCAGGTACTGCAGTCTCGTCTGATAGCTCGTCCAGCCCGGGGCGAAAACATACTTGCCGACGCGTACGCCATTGACATAGGCTTCGTAGACGCCAAGCGCGCTCACCTGAAGCGTCGCTTTTTTAACCGTGCCTTTAAGAGCGAATTCCTTTGAGAAAACGGGGCAGATATCGTCGAAATCAGCGTCCTGACGGATAAAATCCGCGTTGAATATCTCCATAAGCGGCTCCTTTATTGACAATCATTTTTGAGGGATGTATACTGTTCAGTATAACAGCTTTCTTAAAGTATTACAATAAAGCGGGGGAAATCCTTGAAAAATCTTTCGGACATCGATACGGTCAAAAGTATCTTAAAACGGCATGGCTTTTCGTTTTCAAAAAGCCTCGGTCAGAATTTTCTGATTGATCCGACGGTCTGTCCGCGCCTGTGCGAGGGAGCCGATCTCGACAAAGAAACGGCAGTCATAGAGATAGGCGCGGGCATCGGGGTTTTGACCGCCGAGCTCGCACAGCGCGCGGGGAAGGTCATCGCTTTTGAGCTTGACAAACGGCTGCTGCCGGTGCTCGCCGAAACGCTCGCCGAATTTCAGAATGTCGAAATCATCAACGAGGATTTTCTCAAAGCCGATCTGAATACTCTGATTGCCGAAAAGTGCGCGGGAATGCGGCTGTGCGTCTGCGCCAATCTGCCGTATTACATCACGTCGCCGGCGATTATGCGCCTGCTTGAGGAACGGTACGACATCGATTCTATCACCGTCATGGTGCAGAGGGAAGCGGCGGAGCGCTTAACCGCGCCGGTCGGTTCGCGCGAGGGCGGGGCGGTTACGGCGGCCGTCCGCTTCTTTTCCGAACCGGAGCGTCTGTTCTTCGTGCCGCGCGCGTCGTTTATGCCCCCGCCGAATGTGGACAGCGAGGTAATAAGACTGACCGTCTTAAAACAACCGCCGGTCAGCGTTTCTGATGAAGCGTTCTTTTTTAAGGTGATCAAAATCGCTTTTTCGCAGCGGCGGAAAACGCTTTGCAACGCGCTTTCCGGGTCGTTTCCGAAAGAGCGCGTCGCCGCGTTTCTGCTTGAGCGAAAGCTTCCCGCCGATATTCGTCCGGAGCGGCTGACGATGGAGGATTTCGCGGCGCTCAGCCTCGCGCTTGCTTCCTGAAGAGAGCAGCTTTTTAAAATGGAAATGCCGCCCGTTGACTTTTGGGCGGCGCGGGTGCTTTGTTGTTTAATAGAAGTCAGAACCCTATTCCTTAAAAGCGGCTAGTAAACGAAGTCTTCGATGATTTCCGCGATGTGGACATCCTCTGGGTTTTCCTCTCGCAGAATGCCGATAACCTGGAGCGTGTAGCTCTCACTGAGCGAGAAATCCGCGATTTCATAAAGGGTTGTTTCGCCTTTGCCTGCGCGTATACCGTAGACAGTAACCGGATTGGGCAATGTTTCGTAGTGTCTCTCGGCGCGCAGAATCTGAAATTCTGTTTCTGACAAGACTTACCTCCGCGATCAAATGAAATAGGTAGCAATTTGGATAATACCATATATTGGACACCTTGTCAATGGGTATTGAGAAATAATTTCAAAATAAAGTGTTGATGCATTAAAATGACAAATTTGCGCGGCGTTCGGAACGCGCCGGCAAGCGTTTTAGGTCATTTTTTAAGAGGGGGAAAAGATATGCCGCTGCTTATCATAAGAGACGACATAACCGCCGTACGCGCCGATGCCATCGTCAACGCCGCGAGCCATACATTGCTCGGCGGCGGGGGCGTCAGCGGCGCGATACATAAGGCGGCCGGTAAGAGGCTGCTCGCCGCCTGCGCGAAGAGGGGCGGCTGTGAGCCGGGGACAGCGACCGTCACCAAGGGCTACAATCTGCCGTGCAAATATGTCATTCACACCGTCGGACCGCGCTGGGAGGGCGGAACAAAAGGCGAAGAAGCGGTTCTCGCCGCCTGTTATAGTGAGTCCTTGAAGCTTGCCAAGGAGCACAAATGTGACTCTGTCGCTTTTCCTCTCATCGCCTCCGGAGCGCACGGATATCCGAAGGATGAAGCGCTGAAGGCAGCGACGCGCACCATAAGCGCGTTTCTTGAGGACAACGAGATGCTCGTCTATCTTGTCGTTTACGACAGGGACGCGTTTATGCTCAGCAAACAGCTTTCAGACGGCGTGGTTGCGTATATCGACGAGCATTACGTTGAGGCGCATCCCGTGGAAGGGACGCGTCCTATCCTATTACCCGAAGATTTTCAGTGTCAGATGTCGCTGCCTGTGCGGGAGGACTCAACGCGGGACGATACGGTGCAAAGGCGGGAAAGCACAAGCAGATTCGATACGGCGTCTTTGCCGTCGATGGCGGCGCCGTCCGCGAAACCGTATACCGCGAAGCGTCCCAAAATTGACGAACTCGTCGCCGCGCTCGACGAGAGCTTTTCCGAAATGCTGCTGCGTAAGCTGAGGGAAAAGGATATGATTCCCGCCGATTGCTATAAAAGGGCGAACATCGACCGCAAGCTCTTTTCCAAGATACAGAGCGATAAATACTACAAACCGAGCAAGCCGACCGCCGCCGCTTTCGCCATCGCCCTTGAGCTGCCGCCCGCGGAGGCGAGGGAGCTTCTCTATAAAGCGGGCTTTTCGCTGTCACACAGCAGCAAGTTTGACGTGATCGTCGAGTATTTTATTGTCTCGGGCAACTACAACGTCCACGAGATCAACGAGGTTATTTTTGCGTATGATAAAAATTTAATCGGCGGATAAAAATGTCGCATGGCAAGCGACCGCACCCCCTGAAAGTTATGCTATGATGCAGTCAAGGTG
>CAYYFY010000310.1:0-3163 GCA_964471035.1 uncultured Eubacteriales bacterium | reverse complement strand
TCAGTGCGAGAAAATCCTGTCGGAGAGCGGCGACAAGCTGTCTGAGGACGATAAGTCTGAGATCAACAGTAAGGTCGATTCACTCAAGGAGGCGCTTAAGGGACAGGACATCAACTTAATCAAGTCCCGTCAGGAAGAGCTGACCGCCAAGTTCTATGAAATTTCCGAAAAGCTCTACAAAGCGGCGGGAGAGGCGGCAGGCGCCGGACAGTCCGGCACGGAGCAGCCAGGTGAACAGCCCAATGCCGACGGCTACTACGAAGCGCCGTATACCGACGTCCCGAACGACGACAATCAATAATCAAATAAAATTCGCCGCCGACTTTTCTTGTCGGCGGCTTTCGAGGGTAATATGGCTGATAAGAGAGATTATTACGAGGTGCTGGGCTTAAGCAAGGATGCCGCCGCCGAGGAGATTAAAAAAGCGTATCGCACCATGGCTAAAAAGTATCATCCGGACCTGAATCCGGACGATAAGACGGCGGAAGCGAAATTCAAAGAGGTCAACGAGGCATACGAGGTGTTGTCCGACGCCGATAAAAAAGCAAAATATGACCGTTTCGGCCACGCGGGCGTCGATCCGAATTTCGGCGGGGGTCCGGGCGGAGGCTTCGGCGGTTTCGGCGGAGCGGGTGGCATGGAGTTCGACCTAGGCGATTTGTTCGGCTCGATCTTCGGCGGCGGCTTCGGCGGCGGCTCACGGAGCAATCCGAACGCGCCCCGACGCGGCAGCGACATCCGTACGGGTGTTTCCGTCAGCTTTGAGGAAGCGGCCAAGGGTTGCAGCCGTACCGTGAATTTCAGCCGTGTTGAAGTCTGTGATGAGTGCGCCGGCAGCGGCGCCGCCAAGGGCTCGTCGGTACAGACCTGCCCCGACTGCGGCGGCAAGGGTCAGGTATCCGTGCAGCAGCGCACGCCGTTCGGCGTCATATCGACTTCAAAAACTTGTCCGCGCTGCGGCGGCAAAGGTACCTACACGCCCTCCCCCTGCTCGAAATGCAGCGGCGCAGGACGCGTCAGACGCAATATTTCGCTCAATGTGTCCATCCCCGCGGGTATCGACGACGGGCAAATGTTTTCGGTGCGCGGCGAGGGCAATAAGGGGACAAACGGCGCCCCTCCGGGCGACCTCGGCGTCGCGGTCAGCGTCATGCCGCATCCGTTTTATGAACGCGACGGGAACAATGTCTGGTGCGAGGTGAACGTCAGCTTCGCGCAGGCCGCCCTCGGCGACGAGCTGCGCGTTCCGACGCTCGACGGTATCGTCCAGTATTCACTGCCCGCCGGTACGCAGCCCGGCGATATATTCAAACTCAAAGGGCGCGGTATTCAGAGCGTGGGCAGCCACTCAAAAGGCGATCAGCTTATTAAAATCGTCTTGAGCGTCCCCAAAAACTTAGACCAACAGCAAAAAGACCTGCTCAAGCAGTTCAACGCCTCCTTGGGCGCCGAACCGCCCAAGGAGGACGACAGGAAAGACTTTTTCGGGAGGAAAAAGAAGAAATAACGCTAAAGCATATAAGACAAAAGAAGGAATGAGGAATGAGGAATTAGGAATGTTGGGAGGGTTTCGCCCTCGCCTATTATAATTCGGGGGTGCGGGGATTCCCCGCCCGAAATTATTCATTAGCGGAGAACCGTGTAAACGGTTCTTTAGCGCCTTCATTATTCATTATTCATTAAAAAATGGACGCCCCTTAAAAGGGCGTCCGTTTTTTTACATGCCCAGCATCTTCATAAGCTGGCTCTCTTTTTTCTGTTTCGGCGGCTTGTACGGCGGCGGGGCGCTAAGGCGTATGCGCGCGCCCTTGCTCTTGTTCGACGACAGGTATTTGACGACCTCCGTCACCGGACCGAGCATGGTGTCGCTCATATATTCCTTTGCGATTTCAAAAAGCTCCGGCTCCTTGTACAGCTCGCCGAGGATTGTGACGGCGATGACGCTCTGCGTCTCGTTGGTGCCGTCCTCGTAAATGTCGTTAAGCAGGTTAAACAGCTTGCGCACTTTAATTTTATTATTTTCGCGCAAGGTATCAATAATCAGCTGATTGGCCGTTTCAATGAAGAACTCCTCACAGAGGAACTCGCCGTATTTTTCGTGATTTTGACGGTAGGCATCCTTTAACTCCGGATAGATGGAGGCGAAGCGGTTGCCTAAAGTATTCGTGTCATAGCTGAGCGCGCCGGATTTCGCCGCGCCCTTTGAAACGGGTACAGGCAGCTTTTTAGAACCCACGGTTTTTTTATTGCCGTAATACCCGTCAAGCGTTTCGGCGTATTCGTCAAAAATATATTTGAGATCGCGCTCATCATACAGATCAAGCGGCAGCAGCGTCAAAGATGCGCGGGGCATATCCTCCTCGGATATACTGTCATCAACGCCAACACAGTACAGCGCCAGCTTGCCGTCATCGTATTCAATCTTAACGCGGCCTTTGGGACCGCGATAAAAGATATAGCTCTTCTTCCCGTCGGCGAGCACCGGCACCTCTGGCGGACGCACGCTGTTCGGATTATCCAGAGCAAACCCGTATTCCTTCATACGGGTTTCCTGGTTTTTGATAATCAGATTGAACGCGTAATTCAGTTCGAGCAAAAAACCACCTCAATTCATACCGGCACATTGTAGCACACCGCCGCTAACTTGTCAATGAAACCGCCAAAAAACACACCGGCTTCTGTGCCGATGCATTTTCGGTCGTAATATTAATAATTACTTCAGTTCGGGAGCGTCTACCGGGCAGGTATCCGCGCAGCAACCGCAATCGGTGCAAAGTGTCTCGTCGATAACATACTTGTCATCGCCCTTAGTAATGGCCGCCGTGGGACAGTCCGCCTCGCAAGCTCCGCAAGAAATGCATTCGTCATTGATTATGTACGCCATAAAAAAAGACCCTCCTTAAATATTCGGTTTATTTTAACATTTTTTTCGGAAAAACTCAATACTTTTTTAAAATATGTATGAAAAACCAATAAAATTATTCCGAAATTATTCTGATTCTACCGCAAAAGCATCATCCGTCTTATCCTGACGCGGATAGTATTGGGTGTATTTCACATCTTTGACATTATAAACAGAGGGCGCGGCGTCCGGACGGTTCTTTAAATGCACCTTGAGTATCCCCGTTAAAAGGTTATTCTCTGTCACCGTACCTTCGCCGTC
>CAYYFY010000309.1:0-3163 GCA_964471035.1 uncultured Eubacteriales bacterium | reverse complement strand
GGGTTATTGAACAGCGCAATCTCATCGATCCCGCCGATCTCCCTTAAGGTGTCCTGCAGCTCGCTCAGCGCGAGCTTTTCATCGTCGACAGCCATAACATGCATATCATTCGTTCTCCTTTAAGACACTTTTTTCTGTCTTGGGTATCGTGACGGTGATGTCGGTGCCTATTCCGATTTTGCTGCTGACATCAATCCACGCGCCGAGCATATAATCGAGCCGCGAACGGATATTCTCGAGGCCGATATGGGAACGGCTGTTGTCGGGCAGCGTCAGCGGATCGTAGCCCGCGCCGTCGTCGGCGACCTTGACATAGTAATTCTTTTCGTCCTCGTAGGCGGAGATGGTGACCGTACCGCCGTCAGGCTTCTGGTTGACGCCGTGCTTGATGGCGTTTTCCACGAGCGGCTGGATTGTCAGAGCAGGCAGGCGGAAGCTTTTTGAGCGGATGTCGTAGACGATATTCAAACGGTCCTCAAAGCGCAGCAGCTCAATAGCCGCGTAATTCCTCACATGGCTGAGCTCGGTTTCGAGCGGCACTGGTTCGCGGTGAGAAAGCGAATCCATATTGGCGCGCAGATAGCTTGAAAAATTGATGAGCGCCGTCTCGGCGGTTTTTTGATCCTTTTTAATCAAGTATTTGATGGTGTTGAGGGCGTTGTACAAAAAGTGCGGTTGAATCTGGCTGAGCATCAGCGACATATTGAGCTCGGACAGCTCGTTTTTCAGAGCCGCCGAACGCGACTCCTCGCTGAGACTCTCGGCGACCTGTTTGACGCGGACATAAGAGGCCAGGCCGATATACACCATAAACATCAACGGCATGAATATCGAAATGCCCGCGTTGATGTAGCCGTTGGTATACAGGGTATCCACGAAAATGCCGACGATAACCGCGGCATATCCGCAGGTATGAACCAACGCGTTTTTCACGCCGTCGGTCATTGCCTCGCTGAGCCTGTAGATCATATACGCGTCAAAGAGGAATGTGGACATCTGGAGCAGCAGAAACGAGTCTGGCTTAAAAATGTTATCGGTCAGCAGCACGGGAAACGCGGCATAGACAAGGAAATAGATACCGAACACCAGAATGAGACTCTGCGGCAGCTTTATGGACAGCGACCGGCTCGTATAGAAGAACAGGATAAGTTTGATAACAAAGGTGGATACATAGATTAAAAAGGTTATCAGCTCATAGCTGATGCCGCCGAATAACAGCTGCGCCGCCCAGTAGCCCTCGCAGGAGATCATGATGCGTAAACCGAGGAAAAAACAGAGCAGCGACATCCAGCCAAACGCCGCGCGTCCGCGTTTCAGCGGATAGGCGAAGATCAGCGCCACAATGGCGACAAATAAAAGTATGCCCACGAATACGTATCTTAAGCCGAGCATAAACATTTTGTATGCCATAAAGGAGCGGTAGTTGGCGAGTACCGGCGTCATGGTAAGCCCGCCCGAAAGCTCCGAGGACACTTCGACGATGATCTCGACATCGCCGCCGTTATCCGTAATCTCCTCAGGCGTCAGCGGGTATGCTGTAAAGAGACTCAAATCCGCGGATTGCTCCGCCCGACTGTCCACGTCGCCGCTCTCACAGATCAGTTTCCCGTTAAAAAACACACGATACGCCGCCGGAAGATCGGGTATGCTGATAAGAATCGGCTCGGCGGCGTTTAAGTTTTTAATGATAAGACGGTAACTCGCGCAGCCGCCGCCCGCTATATCCTGCCCGTTCATCGTATATCCCGTCCAGCTTGAGGGAACAGTAACTACGGCGTTCGGCTTTTTATCTTTAACACCGTCGGTAATCAACAGCGTGTCCCAGTAAAACTCCCAATCTCCCTGGAGATAGACCCTTCGACCGCCGTCTATGTCTATACCCTTCAGATCGACGGCGGCGTTCTCGGAGTATACACCTTTAAAACCGGCTAAAATATTGGCGGCAAAAGGAAAATCCAGCGTACCGACGACGACGGCGGCAAGCGTGAGGAGAAAATATAAAAGAATCTTCGGCTTCCTTTTCATAATGCCTCCATATCACGCACGTATTTTCTCTTTAATTATAGTATATTACCCAAAGGAAAGCAACATTTTTATTGAACAAGCGGTTGAATTGTGATATACTGCTCTTGGTTTTATTATAGTTAATAGTAAAGGGTGATAGGATTGTCTGAAAACTGTGCCGTGGTGCTTGCCGCCGGAGAGGGCACCCGCATGAAATCCAGCCTTCCGAAGGCGCTGGCAAAGGTTCTATTCAGGCCAATGCTGACATGGGTCACGGACGCTGTCCGCGAAAGCGGAATTGAGGACATCTGCGTGGTGGCCGGATACAAGGCGGATGTAATAAAAGAATATCTGAAAGACGATTTTGCGATCGCTTTACAGTCCGAACGGCTTGGCACGGGACACGCCGTCCGCTGCGCTCTTGAGTTTTTAAACGCCCATAAGGACGGACAGGTGCTTATAGTCAGCGGCGACGTGCCGTTTATCGACAGCGGCACCATCGGCGATTCGCTCCTTGAGCACACCGCGCACAAAAACGGCGTCACGGTCATTTCCGCAAAGCTCACCGATCCCTTCGGCTACGGACGTATCATTCGCGACGTCAACGACAATATCGAAAAGATCATTGAGGAAAAGGACGCGACGCAAAAGGAAAAGGCTGTGCGGGAAATCAACTCCGGCGCGTATTGGTTTTCGGCGACCGCGCTCATTGACGCGCTGACGAAAATCACAAACAACAACGCCAAAGGCGAGTATTATCTGACCGACACGATTGAAATCATTAAAAAAGGCGGCAAAAACGCGGGCGTGTTCGAAGCCGAGGGCGAGGAGATCGTGCTGGGCGCCAACACGCGCATCCAGCTCCACGAGCTCAACGAGATTGCCCGCAGAAAAGAGCTCCATAAGCAGATGCTCGACGGCGTTGACATCCCCTGCACCGACGGCGTCATCATAGCCTGCGGGGCGAAAATCGGCAGGGATACAACGATTTTACCCAATACCGTCGTCCGTGAGAACGTCGTCATCGGGGATTTTTGCACCATCGGCCCGAATACGGTTCTCGAAAACTGCATCGTCAGTAACGGCACGACATTGTCGAACACCGTCGCCAAGGACGCAAAGGTCGGCGCCAATACAACAGTTGGTCCCTATGTCAACC
>CAYYFY010000308.1:0-3165 GCA_964471035.1 uncultured Eubacteriales bacterium | reverse complement strand
TGATGAAACGCCCGTCATCAGCGGCGCGGTTCCCGTTTGCGGCTGGAGCGAGGAGACGGTAAACGGCGTCGCCGTGTGGACGACAGACGCCGCCGGAAGCTTTTGCGCCCTCTACAACGAAACGGGCAGCCTGCCGCGCACGCGCTGGCCACAAAGCGGTTATTTTACCGTCAAGGGCACCTATACCGACGACGCGCTGTATACAAAGGAAACCACACCGTGGGAATTAACGCTCGGCGAACGGTCGTTCTACGGGGACAAGGACGCGCTTATGGGCTTAGAAGGCTTCCATAACCTCACCGCCATCACCTGCAAGGTCATGCACTACTGGAAGGACGAAAACCTGAATTTGAAAGCCTTTGACCCCGCGACGGGGCTTGTGACGTTCGGGAAATACGCGTCGATGATCTACCGCGTTGGCGACCGATTTTTCTTTGAAAACGTCTTTGAGGCGCTTGACACCCCCGGCGAGTGGTATCTCGACAAAACCGCCGCAAAGCTCTATTACGTCCCGCAGAGCGGCGAGGATATAAACAGCACGGTGCTGTACGCGCCCGTAGCCGACAAGCTGCTCGACATCGACGGCTGTAGCGGGATCACTTTTCAGGGCGTCACCTTTTGCGACAGCGACTGGCATATTTTAACCGACGGCGAAAACGCGGACGGCGACTGGATTTTAGAGCACCCGCAAGCCGCCTCAAGCACACCGGCGTGTATGCTGATAAGCAACGCGAAAAATATTGTTTTCGACGCTTGTTCTTTTCTGAACATCGGCTTTTCGGCGCTGAAATTCGATAAGAACGTGCAGGACTGCGCGGTCACGCGCTCACTGTTCCGGAATATCGGCGCGAACGCTGTCTTTATACGGGGCGATAACGCCGACAACGAAAAAACGGTGCGCAACATCACCGTCTCGGACAACGTTATTTATCAGTACGGCCGTGTATGCGCCAACGCCATCGGCGTGCTCGTATTTTACGCGCAGGACTGCGCCGTCACGCATAACGAAATACACGACGGCTACTATACCGCCGTGTCGGTCGGCTGGGTGTGGGGGTACGGCTACAGCGTGACCGACGGTATCGATGTCGGCTATAACCTGATTTACGACATCGGACAGGGTTGGCTCTCCGACATGGGCGGCATCTATACGCTCGGCTCACAGCCGCGTTCCGTGCTCCACCACAACAAAATTCATCACGTCGCGGCGGACCCCTCCGAGGGCGGCTACGGCGGCTGGGGCGTCTATCTCGACGAGGGCTCCGCGGGCATTACGGTCGAACAGAATCTCGTCTACGCCTGCGGCTCGCAGAGCCTGCATATCCATTACGGCGCGAATAACGCGATTCGCAACAACATCTTCGCGCTGAGCAAACAGGGGCAGGTTCGGGTTTCCCGTAAGGAAGATCACCACGCGATGGCGCTGACAAATAACATCATTTTAAGCGACGGCACAGCCCTGTATACCGCCGTCGACGACGGCAAATTCACCGACGGCAACAATATCCTGTGGGATTACGAACGCCGCGGCTTCATCCTTTCAAGCGAAAACGCGGACGGCAAGCTAGAGGCTTCCGACATACAGTCCATCGCCGCCATGACCGCGCGCGGTTATTACACGGATGTAACGGTCGCCGACCCGCTGTTTAAGGACGCGCCGAGCGGCGATTTCACCCTCGCCGAAAACTCGCCCGCCCTCGAAAAGGGCTTTGTCCCGTGGAATTACAACGAGGCGGGCACGCTGTCAGAAATTGATGATGAAATTGATGGGTATTAAATTTTTTTCCTTATCTTGACATCACCCCACCCCCGTGCTATTCTTGAGCTATATTAAATGAAAAGAAGGGTTCGTTATGTTCAAAAAAACCATTGCCATCCTCTGCGTTTTCGCGACGCTTTGCCTCATGGGCGGCGTCGGCGCGTTTGCCGAAACCCCCGCATACACCCGTCATTTACAATTCAACGGCGGCGGAAAATTTACCATTCTCCAGTTCTCGGACATCCAGGACGGCGCGATCCTCACGCCCCCCTCAAAAGAGATACTTATCCGGTCTGTTGAAACCGTGAAGCCCGATCTCATCGTCCTCACCGGCGACAATACCGCCGGTTACCGCAGCGATTCAGGGCTCGCCGACATCGACCGCGCGCTCATAACAGCAGCGATTGACACCTATATGTCGGTCTTTGAGGAATACGGGATTCCGACTGCCGTCGTCTTCGGCAACCATGACGCCGAGTGCGCCGTCACCAAAGAGGAGCAGATGGCTATATACGCGACCTACGATTGCTTCATCGGTTATGACGAGGGCGGCGATGTCTACGGGTGCGGCAACTACAATGTCCCGATCTACGCCTCAGACGACAGCGCGAAAATTTCTTACAATCTCTGGATGATCGACTCCGGCATGTACGACAAGAACCCCGACGGCACCAACAACGGTTACGATTATGTGCATCAGGATCAGCTCGACTGGTACAAGAACACCTCGAACGCCTTAAAGGAGCAAAACGGCGGCGCACTTGTGCCGTCTATGATGTTCCAGCACATCATCGTCCCCGAAATTTTTGACAATCTGCTTGAGGTTCCCGAGGGTACCACGGGCGCTGTCAGCCACGGCGGGAAATTCTATACCCTCAATCCAGAGAACACGAGAGCCGGCGTCCTGCACGAAGTGCCGTGCCCCTCAAACACCAACGGCGGTCAGTTTCAGGCGGTCGCCGAACAGGGCGACGTCGTCGCGATGTTCTTCGGTCACGACCACACCAACACCTTTGAAATCGAAACGCCCGCGGGCATCGATCTCGTCAACTCGCCCGGGTGCACCTTCAACTCCTACGGCGACGAGGGGCGCGGCTGCCGCGCTATTGTCCTCGATGAATCCGACCTCTGGTCCTACACAACACACGCCTACAATTACGCCGAGTTGTTTAACGGCGACGACGAGGCGGCGCTGCATTTTCAGATGTACGCCAGCGAGCTTCCTTTAGAGGAGCGTATCGCAGCCGGACTGCTATATATTATCAGTAAATATATTCTCGATATTTTGGGTTCAGTGATGGCAATCGCTCAATAAACCGTAACCATTAACGGGAGGGTCTTTTATGAGAATCTGTAAAAAAGCGCTTGTCTTTCTTCTAATTTTCACCATCGCCTTTTCTACGGGA
>CAYYFY010000307.1:0-3170 GCA_964471035.1 uncultured Eubacteriales bacterium | reverse complement strand
AAAACGATACATAGATATATAGATTAGCGGTTTAGTTATTAAATGCGGTGGATTGGGAATTGGTTTGACGAGAAGCTTATTTAACCGCGAAACACGCGAAAAGCGCGAAAAATACGAGAGAAAACGATAAATAATATATAGATTAGCGGTTTAGTTACTAAATGCGGTGGATTGTAATGCGAAAGAATAAATTTTTAATAACGACTTTTCGCGCTTTTCGCGCTTTTCGCGGTTGAATAAAAAGGCTTAACGGAGGATTAAAATGAACCACGAAAACATTATACATAGTAGACATGGTGGATAAGGGAGCTCACGGGGACGGTTCTATCGTCTCGGTCAAAAAATAACAGGACGATAGAACCGTCCCCTAGTCTCCCCTAGTCTCTCCTAAATATCGGCAGCCGGTAAAATCTACAATAATCAGATTATCTGGAATTGGTTTAAAAAGCAATTCAAAATCCAAGGAGATAATTATATGGCAAAAGCGTCGAACAGATCCCTTGCGCTCATCCTCTCAATAAGCGGCGCGCTGACATTTTTGATAATGGGCGTGATGAATACTTTACTCATGCCGGCTATCGAAAGCACGACGCAGGGGCTTCGCTGCTTTGATATGAACAGCTTCGGCTATACTTATGAGCAGGCAAAGGAGTTCGTTTCACTGTTGACTCCCGAAGGTAAAAACACCTATTTGCATATTCAGCTGCCGCTGGATTGTGTTTTCCCCCTCGTATATGTATCGTTTTTCTGCGCGTTATTCAAAAAACTCGGCAGGGGCAAGGTATTGTTTTATGCTGTGCCGCTGCTTCTCGCCGTCTTTGATTATTGCGAAAACGCGTGCAGCATCCTCATGCTCACATCTGCCGGTTTCGGCAAAGAACTTGCCTTATTCGCGAGCACGGCGACGGTGATAAAATCCGTGTTGATGGCGCTTTGCATAGTGTTCGCGGCGGTGTTTATAATCCTGTATGTCATCGGCAGACACAAGCGCGGTCAGGAGACGCCGTCCGCCTTATAAACGATATGACCGTCGATGATTGTATATAAACAGTCTGTGAATACCTCCATCGGATTGCCGTCAAAAATCGCGATGTCCGCATCCTTGCCGACCTCAAGACTGCCCACCCGCGAAGCGACATTGCAGATTTCGGCGGCGTTGATGGTAATGGCCTTGAGCCCTTCTTCTACCCCTAAGCCCTCTTTGGCCGCGATACCGGCGCAGAGCGGGAGGCACTGTATCAGTGTGACGGGGTGATCGGTCGTGATGGCGACCTTGATTCCCGCTTTGTGCAGGATACCGGCTGTTTTAAAATCCATATACTGTGTTTCCGTTTTGTTCCGCGAAGCAAGGCTCGGTCCTACGATCGCCGGAAAGCCGGAGCTCTTAATTTCACCGGCGATCAGATGGCCTTCCGTGCAGTGGTCGAGCGTCAGGTTCAGATCGAACAATTTGGCGATTCTGATGGCTGTTAAAATATCGTCCGCCCTGTGGACATGGGCTTTCAGCGGTATTTCTTTACTGAGAACCGGCAGCCAGCACTCTTTTTCGAAATCCTCCGCAAAACCGCCGCCGGCGGCTTTTTTATTGTCGGCGTATCGCTTTACTTCAAACAGCTCTTCGCGCAGCATGGCGCCGATGGACATTCGCGACGAGGGCATCTGATTGTTATTGCCATAATTCGTTTTCGGATTTTCGCCGAATGCTATTTTCATAGCCGCCGGTTCTAAAACGACCATATCGTCTATGCGCCTGCCGTGTGTTTTGATAAAGACGAATTGTCCGCCGACGACATTGGCGCTTCCCGGTCCGACCATCACCGAGGTTACACCGGTTTTAATGGCGTTGTGAAACGCCGAGTCCATCGGATTGATTGCGTCGAGCGCCTTGATATACGGCGTAATCGGTTCTGTCATCTCATTCGAGCTGTCTCCTATTTGCCCCTTCTTTTCCTCAAAGATGCCGATATGGCTGTGCGCGTCGATAAGACCGGGTAACACCCACGCGCCTTTCGCGTCTAGTACAGGTCCGCCGCCGTTTTCGTCCTCGTCGATCGTTTCCGCTATTTTCTGAATGACCCCGCCGTTTATGAGCAGGCAGCCGTTTTTATAATTCTTATCAGCCATCGTCAGTATTTTCGCGTTTTTGATTAAAATACGATTCCCACCTTTTTAGGTATTCCGATGAATATCATTCCCTGTTTTGCGTAATAATAAACGCAAGGAAATTTACAGAGGAGGAATAACAATGCCCGACAATAACCGTAACAACAAGAACAACAACGAGAACAACCGCAACAACAAAAACAATAACGAAAACAACCGCAATAAGAACAATAACGAAAACAACCGGAACAACGAAAACAACCGCAACAAGGAAAACAACAAAAACAATAACGATTAACATCAATGTATTGCATTCGCGGGGAGCAAAATTGCTCTCCGCTGTTTTGTTTTTATAAGCCGGTTGTACGAGAACAAAATACTTGCCAACGGGCAGAAATCGGAGTATGATTATTTCGTAAACTCACACGGCGGCGCGATATGGACGAGGAGGATATTATGGATTTAACAGGCAAAACGGAGCTTTTTGTCGATACCTATTTGATTGACGACCTCGGCGCGGCGCGGCTGTGCTTAAATCATCCGGAGCAAAAGGAAATCGTGCTCGCTATGGAAGAGCCATGGGAGGGTGACGCGAGCTTTGTCTATGCCAATCTGGTTGAGGTTGACGGCGCGCTGCGCCTGTATTACCGCGGTACGCCGCAAACAGGGATGAATGACTACAGCGAGGAGCAGGTATGCTGTATGGCCTCAAGCGGCGACGGCGTTCATTTTGAGCGTCCCGCGCTCGGCGTTCTGGAGTTTGACGGGAGCCTCGACAACAATATCGTATTTTCCGGCGCCGCGGCGCATAATTTCAGTCCGTTCTATGACGAGAATCCCGCGTGCCCGTCCGACGAACGCTTCAAGGCGGTCTGCGGCTTTGCGCGAACGGGGTTGTTCCTCTATGTCAGCGGGGACGGTATTCGCTGGCGCAAAAAACAAGAGGAGCCGATTATCACCGACGGCACGTTTGATTCCTTGAACATACTGTTTTACGATACCGTTTTAGGCGCGTACCGCTGTTATTACCGCTATTTTAAAAATGACGCCGACGACCGGCGTGTGTT
>CAYYFY010000306.1:0-3171 GCA_964471035.1 uncultured Eubacteriales bacterium | reverse complement strand
AACAGTATGATCGCGCCGCTGGCAGACGGGTCATTAAATCTTGATAAAATTACAGGCGCCTGGTGGATGAACTTTGTCGCCGAAATCGATTTTATCGCCATTGGCAACGTCCATAAGTTTGTGTACGCGCTGTTTGTGTTTATACTTATCTGGAATGTCATTTTACAGATTACCGAGGAAAAGCCCGGTACGGTGAAAAAAACGTCATAACATCATATACAGCAGCGCGATAATCAAAAATTCGTCGGCGTTTTCCTCCGCCAAAAGTAAAACCAATGATAACAGAAGCGCTCTGTCGTTATCGATATTCAGATTCGACAGCGCGTTTCTGATATTTTTCGGCAGCTCCGCCGTCGAGGAGGTCAGGGTATTCAGCGCCCGCGCGAGAGGCGTTTCGCTCTTTTCCGTATTGATATACGGAGACAGCGACGCGCGTTTGGCGTACTCGCGCAGGTCACGTATATAGTCGTCGGGCATGGGGACGTGCCGCGGTTGGTCGGCCTGCGGGCGCTGTGCCGACGCCGGTACCGCGCCATCGGAGCGCAGCTCGGCATTGGCCTGTCTGACGACATTCTGGGCATTTGATTTCATATCCTCGACGCGGCGCAGGGCGTCGTTTTGCATACGGACGAGCTCCGCGTAATTATAACCGGCCATATACTCTCCTTCCCTACAAAATGCCGCGGTCGCGCAGCATCGGCAGAATGTTGACGAGCTTGAGCAGCTTCGCCGCCTCGTCGGCCTTCGGACGGCGTTCCTCGCTTAAAAAGGGCTTGAGCGCGAGTAAAAATTCCGTACGTTCGTCTTTTTTAGAGATTTCGGCGAGAATCGGCGTCAAAGAAGCGAACTTCGACATATCGGGCAGTCCGACCTTGCTTAAATCAAGACCGGATAAAAGCCCGCTAAGCGCCGCCGGAGCCGCCGCCTCTTCCTTTTTTTCCGGTTCCTGCTTTTCTTCGGAGGCGCCGCCTGAGAACAGGCTTGCCGCTATGTTTTTCAGCGCGTCCATATCCTCGCCCGACAGGGAGCTGAGAATAGAGGATAAATCGGGACTACTCATGTTTTTCACCTTCTAATATCATTTTCATTAGTTTTTTCGCGTCGTCCGAAGAGAGAAGGGCGCTAATAGCCTCCTTGTTGCCGAGTATGTCATGGATTTTTTTTGCCTGCTCGGGGGGCAGATTTTTGTCTAAAAACTGTAGGGCATCCTTTTCATTCTGAATGGAGTTGTTTTTCGCTTCCGAAAGGAATTTGCCGAAAACAGCGTTGTTTTTCAGCTTGTCGAAATCGTTCGCGCTTATTGCCATCACCGCCTTTTTATGATACAATTCTTCAACAGTATATGCGTGTGCCGAAAGAATGGTGAAAAAAGTGAGGATACTCGTTGTTTCCGATTCTCACGGGGATACCTCTAATCTTCTGCGCGCTTTCGACTCGGAGCCGACGGCCCTTTACGCTTTCTTCCTCGGCGACGGCGCGGGCGAGTTTGAAAGCGCCGCGAGCCTTTACGGGACTAAGATGACCTTAAAAGCCGTGCGCGGCAACTGCGATTTCGGCAGCAGTCTGCCAGACTGTGTGACCGAACGTGTCGGCGGAGTGCTTCTTTACGCTACCCACGGCTATAAGGAACAGGTCAAGTTCGGACTGTCAACGCTGATTTTTGAGGCGCGTTCACATAAGGCGCAGGTTGCGCTGTTCGGGCATACACACGAGCAGTATTACGAGTATACAGACGGGCTGCACCTGTTCAACCCCGGCAGCGTCCGCGACGCGCGGTACGGCGTCCTGGACATCACGCCCGCCGGTATCGTGTGCGTCGGGAAGCGCTTGAGGTTTTAACATTTTTCTCCCACTCAATTTCGTTTCTAAGCACAATCAACGAGAACAGGTTGGGGACGGACATCAATCCGCTCGTGATGTCCGCGAGGCTCCAGATGAGCTTCGGGGAAGAAACGCAGCCGAGAAAGGCGACGGCGGCGTAGTAATACGGATACGCCCGAAAACGCTTTTGGTGAAACAGGCGTTCGCCGCTTTTCTCGCCGTAAAACGACCAGCCGATGAGCGAGGCGAACCCGAACACGGCGGTTAAAAGCGCGATACCCTTTTCCCCCGCTTTGCCGAGCGTCGCGTAGGCGGCGATCGAAAGCTGCGCGCCGAACAGCGGCGACGCGGGGGTAAACACGCCGGAAACCAGTATGCACAGAGCCGTGATGCCGCAAAGAAGAACGGTATCGCAGAACACCTCGAACGCGCCCCAGTACCCTTGCTCCGGCGCGCTTGCCGTTAAGTTTTCGGCGTGCAGGATCGTTGAGGTGCCCATTCCCGCCTCGTTGGAGAACACCCCGCGCGCCACGCCGTAGCGCAGTGCCGCCGCTCCCGTAAAGACCCCGCCCTTTTTGCGGAAGGCTTCTGTCAGAATCTCCGACGAGCAGGGGAGGATACGGCTTTTATTTTTAACAAGCAGCCATATAGAGAGCAGGAGAAACCCCAGCCCCATCGCCGGTACGGCGTACCCGTTGAGCTTTGCGATCCGCTTAATCCCGCCTTTTAAAATGATCAGGCAGAGCGCCGCGCAGACAAAAGCGGTCACTAGGCGCGGGACGTGAAACCCGCCGTACAGCGATTCGGCGACCGAGTTTGCCTGCGTCATATTGCTGCTGCCCAGAGAAGAAAACAGGCAGAGCGCGGCATATGTATTCGCCATAAAGGGCATTTTCACGCCGTGCTCCATATACATGAACACCCCGCCCTGTACAGAGCCGTCCGACGCGATTTTGCGGTAACGGATGCCCAGCGTGTTTTCCGCGTAGGCAGTAGCCATACCGAAGAACGCCGACACGACTATCCAGAACACCGCCCCCGGCCCGCCCGAGGCGACGGCGGAGGCAACCCCGACGATGTTGCCCGTGCCGATACACGCGGCGAGCACGGAGCAGAACGCTTCCGCCTGTGAAATGCCGTCTGCGCCCTTATGGTACGCGCTCTTCTGAAAGAGCCTGCCGACGGTCTTGCCGAGCCACCGCTTCATTCCGAAAAGCTGGAACAATCTGCCCTTTACCGTAAAAAGCAGCGCGGCACATAGGTAGAAAACGAGCATCGGCGGTCCCCATACGACGCCGGCGGCGCTGCTGAGCAGTCCGTTCACATCATCACCCTTTTCAATATACAAAT
>CAYYFY010000305.1:0-3173 GCA_964471035.1 uncultured Eubacteriales bacterium | reverse complement strand
CGCCAACGCCCACGCCTTTATAGCAAGGCTGCCCGACGCCTACGACACGATGCTTGGCGAGCGCGGCAGCGGGCTTTCGGGCGGCGAGCGGCAGAGGCTGTCCATAGCCAGAGCCGTGCTCAAAAATCCGTCGATGCTGATCTTCGACGAGGCGACCGCCGCCGTCGATTCGGAGACCGAGGAGCTGATCCAGACGGCTATCGAGCGCTTAATCAAGGGGCGCACCACGCTGATGATCGCCCACCGGCTCAGTACACTCCGCAAAGCCAACAAGATCATCGTCGTCGACAAGGGCGAGATCATCGAATTCGGCTCGCACGACGAATTGATGGCGCTCGAGGGTAAATACTATAAATTGATCGAAATTCAAAGTATGTCTGAAAAAATCCGTAAAAGCAAGGAAGAGGAGAATTTTGAGTGATGGACAGGACATATATTGAAAATGACAACGCCCGCATCACCTTCGGCGAGGGGATTCTTATGAATGTCGAGATGTACGACGGGCGGCGCTTTGAAAACGTCGAGGCGCGCCGGCTCTTTCCCGTGACGGGACTCGACAGGTATATCACGCTGCTCGACACCGACGGCAACGAGCAGGCGGTCATACGCGATGTGGGATCCCTGATGGACGAGAGCCGCGATACAGTGAAAAAAGCCCTCGAAGAGTATTATCTCGTCCCCAAAATTACGAGGATCATCGAGTGCTACGAGAAGTACGGTCTGATGAAGATGAAGGTCGAAACCGACAGGGGCACCTACGCCTTCGACATCAAGAGCCGCTACAACGACATCAAGATTCTGTATGACGGGCGCGTGCTGCTGCGGGACTCCAGCGACAACCGCTACGAGATCGAGAAATTCGACACACTTGACAAACGCAGTAAAAAGTTGTTTAATTCATACATGTAAACGCAAAAGATAAGGAGAGAATTAGTGTGAAACTAATCATTGCCATCGTCAACAACGACGACAGCGCATCGGTTTCCGCATCGCTTACGACCGCGGGGTATTTTATCACCAAGCTGTCGACGACCGGCGGCTTTCTGCAGGCGGGCAACACCACGCTGCTCATCGGCGCCGAGGACGGCGACGTTGAGGGCGTCGTGTCGGTCATCCGCGAGCATTCGAGCACGCGTGTCAAGGAGGTTCCGACCAGCGCCTCCTTCGGACGCGGCATTTCGCAGGCTGACGTCAAGTCAAAGGCGCACGTCAGCGGCGCGACGATTTTTGTTCTCAGTGTCGAGAGCTTTTTAAAGCTGTGAGGTTTCCCGAACTGCTTGCCCCCGCGGGGGACAAAGAATGTCTATTGACAGCTATACGCTACGGAGCGGACGCCGTGTATATCGGCGGTCCGCTTCTGCAGTTAAGGGCAGAGAGCGCCGGCTTTTCGCGCGAGGGCGTTGCGGATGCCGTACAGACCGCGCACGGGGCGGGTAAACGGCTCTACGTCACGGTCAACTGCTTTGCCAGAAATAATGAAATTGAAGCGGCGGCGGACTATGCGCGCTTTCTGTCAGAAGTAAAAGCGGACGCGGTGATTGTCTCCGACCTCGGCGTGCTCAGCGCGATGAAACGCGCCGCGCCGTCGCTAGCGGTGCATATCAGCACGCAGGCAAACTGTATTAATTATGAATGTGCGCGGCAGTATTATGCGCTCGGCGCGTCTCGGATCGTCCTCGGACGGGAAATGACGATTGAAGAGATCGCACAGCTTCGCGCGAAAACGCCGCCGGAGCTGGAGCTGGAATGCTTTGTCCACGGCGCGATGTGTATGGCGTATTCCGGACGGTGCCTGATAAGCTCTTTTCTGACAGGGCGCAGCGGCAACCGCGGCGAATGTACGCAGCCGTGCCGCTGGGAGTATACGCTTTTAGAGCAAAAACGCCCGAACGAGTTTTTCGAGGTCGTCGAGGAAGCGGGGCATACGGCGATTCTTAGCGCACACGACTTAAACGCTGCGGCGTTTCTCAAAGAACTTTTAGCGGCTGGCATCAGCTCTTTTAAAATCGAGGGGCGCATGAAAACGCCGTACTACGCCGCCGGCGTCACGAACGCCTACCGCATGGCTATGGACGGCACGGCATCGGCGGTGGATATTGAGAGCGAGCTGAACGCCGTCAGCCACCGACCGTATTCGACTGGCTTCTATTTCGGTGAAATACAAAAAAACACCTTCAACGACGGTCAGTACCACAGCGACTGCGTCTTCGCGGGCGTAGCGCTGTCGGACGCGGAAAGCGGCGCGCTTGAAGTACAACAGCGCAATCATTTTGCTGTCGGTGACACATTAGAGGTGCTCTCGCCCGGGAAAACCGGACGGGGCTTTGTTCTGCAAACAATCATTGATGAAAACGGAATGAGCGTACAAAGCGCGCCCCACCCGAAGCAAACCGTGACGATAAGCTGTCCAATAAACGCCGAAAAGGGCGACATTCTGCGCCGCAGAAAACCTGAGGTGGATTCATGAGTCTGCCGGAAATTTTGGCTCCCGCCGGAAGTAAAGAGCAGCTCCTCGCGGCGGTGCGCTGCGGGGCGAACGCCGTGTACCTCGGTACGCAAAGCTTCAACGCCCGCCGCAACGCCGAAAACTTTGATAGCCTCGCGCTCAAAGACGCCGTATCGTATTGCCATGTGCGCGGCGTACGCGTATATGCCGCGCTGAACACCCTTGTTTTTGACAGCGAGCTTACAGCTCTCGATGAGGAAATCAAACAGATCGTTTTGTCCGGAGCGGACGCTGTTATCGTGCAGGATCTTGCCGTCGCGAGCCGTATACGGGCGATTTGTCCCTCTACACGCTTACACGCCTCGACGCAGACGGCGGTACACAACGCCGCGGGCGTAAAAGAACTTGAAAAGCTTGGCTTCAAGCGCGCCGTGCTCGCGCGCGAGCTGACGCTCGACGAAATCAAGGTTATCCGTCAGAATACGGATATAGAGCTCGAGTGCTTCGTCCACGGCGCACACTGTATGAGTGTGTCGGGGACGTGCTTTTTTTCGGCGATGCGCGGTGAAAGGAGCGGCAACAGGGGACTTTGCGCCCAGCCTTGCCGCCTGAATATGAGAGCGGGAGAGCGTGAATACGCGCTGTCGCTTAAGGATCTGTCGTTAATTGACAGGCTCGTCGAATTGGCGGAGGCGGGGATTGTCTCGTTTAAAATAGAGGGGCGCAT
>CAYYFY010000304.1:0-3202 GCA_964471035.1 uncultured Eubacteriales bacterium | reverse complement strand
GCGTTCGGCGTGGATGCGGTGGATTATGTTTTAAAGCCCTATGATACCGATATGATCCGCAGAGCGCTGCAGAAGGTGTCCTATATAAAGGATAAGGACGAGGATTCGAAGGTGACTGTCAGGACATTCGGGTATTTCGACGTGTTGGTCGGCGGAAAGCCCGTCGCGTTTTCCAGCTCCAAAGCCAAGGAACTGCTGGCGCTGCTTGTCGATCGGGGCGGCGCTTTAATCAGCACGGAACAGGCGGTGTCCGTCCTCTGGAGCGACAGGAAATATGACGAGGCGGTGCAGTCGCTGTTCCGCAAGGTGCTGCGGTCTCTGCGCGGCACGCTGGAGGAGGCGGGCATCGCGGATATTTTTGTGGATAACCGCAACCAGCGCGCGGTCGATACCGCCAGATTCTCCTGCGATTACTACGATGTATTGAACGGCAGGGACGGCGCGCGCGATGAATTTTTCGGAAAATATATGACGCAGTACGCATGGGCGCGAGAGACGGAAAAATTAGTTACGGAGATTTGTAAAACCTGAAATGAGGTGACAAATGAGCGGCGGAATTAAAACACTGAAGGATATGACCATTACGACCGTGCGCGAGGCGAAAAAGCACAATCCGGCGTCGAAATATGAAAAGTACCGTATTCCTGGGATGGTCTTTACGAAAAACGACGTTATGCTGATTTGTTTTGAGGCGCGTTCGGCAGGCGGCGACTGGTCGCCGATGGATATTGTGCTGCTGCGCAGCGTCGATTACGGAAAGACATTTTCGGCTGAAATAATCCTTGCCGCGGGATTCTCTGAGGGCAAATGCGTCAACAATCCCGTACTGATTGTCGGAAACGACAATACGGTGTATTTCCTGCATTGTGTGGAATACGCCGTCGCCGAACGCGGCGGCGGCGTATTTTTGCGTAAAAGCGTTGACGACGGGCTGACTTGGAGCGAGCCTGAAGATATTACCGCCTGTACAAATCCCGCTTACCGCAACGCCTTTGCCTTAGGCCCGGGGCATGGGATCTGCCTTGCCGACGGGACGCTGCTCGTGCCTGTGTGGATGGTGCCGAAAAGCGCCGGCGCGTCCCTTACGAGCCACAGTCCCACAGAGGTATATGTCTTTTTCAGCCGCGACCACGGCCAAAGCTGGCAGCTGACAGAAAAAATAGAGCAGGGTAAAATCGTCAGCCCGAACGAAACGACGGCTGCCATAACCTCCGACGGTCGGGTTATGCTCAATCACCGTATCTGTAATAAGCGGATGCGCGCCGTATCGTACAGCGATACCGGCGTTTCCGACTATTCCCCGATGAAAACCGACCGGCGGCTTATGGACCCGCATTGCTTCGGAAGCAGTGCCGCGCTCGACGTCGCGGAGCATCCGTATACAATTCTCTTTGTAAATTGCAGACATAGGCTTATGCGGTGCAATCTGACGCTTTACGGTAGTGTCTCTGACGGTGAGAGCTTTGAATTTGCCGTGACCGTAGAGAAAAATGAAGCCGCTTATGCCGATGTCGCTATAGACTCTGGCGGACGGATATATGTCCTGTATGAAACGGACGGTTATACCAAGGCGAATCTTGCCGTTTTTGATTACGATAATTTACGGTAAAAGTTTTTCCTGATTTTTCATGGAAAGGGTTTCTTTCGGAACCGAATTATGCTATAATCAAAATGGTTAGAAATAATACAAAAAAAGGAGTAACAGCGAATGAATATTGTCGATTGGAAAACACTGTATGCCTTTGTGGAGGACGCCTTTGTAGGCGTCGGCGTACCCCGTGAGGACGCGAAAATCTGCGCGGATGTGCTGCTCGAGTCAGACAAGCGCGGCATCGAGTCGCACGGGGTCAACCGCTTCAAGCCCATTTACATTGACAGGATCAACGCCGGGATACAAAATCCCGTCACCACGTTTGAGATTGTCCGCGAGACACCGACGACGGCCGTCGTCGACGGCCATGACGGCATGGGACAGGTCGTCGGCCACAAGGCGATGACGATGGCTATCGAGAAGGCGAAGCAGTACGGTATGGGCATGGTCGCGGCGAGAAATTCCTGCCATTACGGTATCGCCGGTTATTATGCCACCATGGCGACCGCCGCGGGTATGATCGGCATCACGGGCACCAACGCCCGTCCGTCGATAGCCCCGACCTTCGGCGTGGAAAATATGCTCGGCACGAATCCCTTGACCATCGGTATGCCGACCGACGAGGAGTTCCCGTTCATCATCGACTGCGCGACCTCGATCACCCAGAGGGGCAAGCTCGAGTACTATGCGCGTATCGGCAAGGACACTCCCGCCGGAATGGTTATCGGCAGCGACGGCGAGGCAAAGACCGACACGCTGAAAATCCTCGACGAGCTGAATACCGGCGAGGCGGCGTTAGCGCCTTTGGGCGGCATCGGCGAGGAGCTTGCCGGTTATAAGGGATACGGTTACGCGACTGTCGTCGAGGTTCTCTCAGCCGCTCTCCAGCAGGGAAATTACCTTAAAATGCTTACCGGTATCGGCGAGAAAGGCGAAAAGGTGCCGTTCCATCTCGGGCACTTCTTCATCGCCATCGACACGGCGGCGTTTATGGGCGTCGATGAATTCAAAAAGACCGCGGGAGACATCCTGCGTGAGCTGCGCGCCTCCAGAAAAGCGCCCGGACAGGACCGCATTTTCACCGCCGGCGAAAAAGAGCACGACGTCTGGCTGTCGAGAATGGATTCCGGCGTACCGATCAATTCGGCGGTGCAAAAGGAATTCTGCAATGTGCGCGACAGTCTCGGTCTGACGCAGTACAAATTCCCGTGGGAATAAGGCAATGGGAGTCGAATCCAATCGGGTTCGATTCCCGTCGCCTTAAGCAGGATTGAATTGAAAACGAAAGGAAGCTTGCTATGGATTATCAAAAGGAATCATTAAGGCTCCACTATGAGTGGAAGGGCAAAATAGAAGTCATCGCGCGCGCGTCGGTAAACAATAAGGAGGAGCTGTCGCTGGCGTATACACCCGGCGTCGCCCAGCCGTGTCTCGAAATCCAGAAGGACGTCGATCTGTCGTATGAGCTGACGCGCCGCCACAACCTTGTCGCCGTCGTCACCGACGGTACAGCCGTCTTAGGTCTCGGCGACATCGGTCCGGAAGCCGGTATGCCGGTCATGGAAGGCAAGTGCGTCCTGTTCAAGGAATTCGCCGGGGTGGACGCGTTCC
>CAYYFY010000303.1:0-3222 GCA_964471035.1 uncultured Eubacteriales bacterium | reverse complement strand
GATGTACACCGGCGCGCTGCCCGAGGTGCACGGGATTCAGTCGTACACAAAACCGGTATTAAAAACCGACACGCTTTTCGACGCGCTCATCCGCGCCCAAAAAAAGCCCGCTATTCTTTCGACAACGGGCGACAGTATCTCGAAAATATTTCTCGAGCGCGACATGGATTATTACATCTATGACACGGTCGAAGAGGTCAATCAAAAGGCGTTTGAACTGATTGAAAAGGATGAATACGATCTGATTACAGTCTATAACGGGAACTACGACGCCAAAATGCACAAGGTGACGCCCGAGGGCGAGGCGGCAATCGAAGCGCTGAAAGACAATATACATACCTTTGAAACCATCGCGGCGTTGACCGAAAAACACTGGGCGAAGCATAACGCTATGCTGGCGTTCGCGCCCGACCACGGCTGCCACGAGATCGACGGCGGCTGCGGCAGCCACGGTCTTTTTATGCCCGAAGACATCAACATCGTCCACTTCTACGGTTTTCAGCCGAGAAGGGTATGAGCGCGCGGAACAACCGGTCGGTCATCCTGACCGCCGACGAACAGAAAACGCTTTTAGAAAGCTGTGTCACCGTAAAAGGTGATACGGCTCCCTGTGATTTTGCCGATAAGGTGATTCGCGGCGACGCCTTTGAGGTCATGCCGCTGCTCGGTAAGGGATTTGCCGATTTACTGATCGCCGACCCGCCGTATAATTTGAGCAAGGAGTACGACGGGGACACATTTTATAAACAGAGCGGCGAGGCGTACCGTGACTACACCGAGCGCTGGCTGAAAGCGGCGCTGCCGCTCTTAAAACCGAACGCCTCGGTTTATGTCTGCTGCGACTGGCGGACGAGCTTGATTATAGGCGACGTTCTGCAAAAATATTTAATCGTCAGGAATCGCATCACCTGGCAGCGCGAGAAGGGGAGAGGTGCTGCGAAAAACTGGAAGAACTCGATGGAGGACATCTGGTTTGCCACAGTGTCCGACCGCTATACATTCCGTCTCGACGCGGTGCGGCTGCGCCGAAAGGTCATAGCGCCCTATCGTGAAAACGGCAAGCCGAAGGACTGGGAGGAAACCGACAAAGGCAATTTCCGCGACACTTGCCCGTCAAATTTCTGGAACGACGTCACCGTGCCGTTCTGGTCGATGCCCGAAAACACCGAGCATCCGGCGCAGAAACCAGAAAAACTGCTCGCGAAATTGATTCTTGCCAGCTCAAATGAGAACGATATTATCTTTGACCCGTTTTTAGGCTCCGGTTCGACGGCGGTCACGGCTAAAAAACTCAGCCGCCGCTTTGTCGGCATAGAAAAGAGCCCGCGTTACTGCGCGCTCTGTCAGAAGCGCCTTATGGCTGCCGACACCGATAAAACGATCCAAGGGTATGAGGACGGCGTATTCTGGGAAAGAAACGCGAACCGATAGGAGGAAGGCACTTATGGACAACAAAAACTCCCTGCCATTTTACGACGGCGGCGGATGTGCGGATTTAATGAAGCATGACGGCGGCTTGCGCCATGCGGTGGGCGCGTCGAGTTTTCAGGTGACGCGCGCCAACCGCACGCATCCGGAGCTTTCGGACGGCGTGGGAAACACCTACAACCACGCCCCCATGCTGACGTTCTGGCGGAGCAAATTCTATCTCGAATACCTTTCTGATCCGAAAGACGAGCATACGGGCGCGGGGCAGTCATTCTTGGTGACCTCCGACGACGGCAAAAACTGGGATATGCCGCAGGTCGTATTTCCGCCCGTCCGCGTAAAGGCGGGCAGATATGTCTGCGCGAGCGGCGACGTTGTTGAGGTGCCCGAGGACAAGGACGCGTTTATGCATCAGCGCATGGGTTTTTACCATACCAAAGACGACCGGCTGCTTGTCTGCGGTTTTTACGGGCATACGCCGCACTTTGACCTTTGCCCGTGGAATCAGTACGGTATCGGCCGCGTCGTCAGAGAGATTTTCAGTGACGGCACCTTAAGCGAAATCTATTTTATCCGTTATCTCGATTATTCGGGCTGGACTCCCGAAAAGCTGCCCTTTCCGGTTTATACGGCGTGTCCCGACAAAAGCTTTGTCGCCTGCTGTGACGAACTGCTGTCCGACCGCCTTGTCACGCAGCAGTGGCGCGAGGAACACGGGTACCGCGACGCTTCGATAGGGTTTCCTCTTTTCGAGACAGACCCCAACGGGGACACGCCGCTCAACACCCCCTTTGAAAGGGCGTCCTCCTTCTGCTGGTATCATATCACAGAGCAAAGCGTGATAGGACTGTGGAAACAGGGCGTCGTCGGCAGAAGCGACGACGGGGGAATAAGCTGGCGCATTCAATACGAACCGCGCTTCGTGACGAGCGGCGCGAAATCGTGGGGTCAAAAAACGTCCGACGGCCGCTACGCCATCGCCTATGTCAACAGCCTCTCGAGCGAGCACCGCTATCCGCTTGTCGTAGTGACCTCCGACGACGGCGTACAGTTTTCGGATATGGCGTGCGTATACGGCGAGCTGCCTCCCCGCCGCTATGAGGGGATTTATAAGGATTTTGGGCCGCAGTATATACGCGGCATCGGCGAGGGGCATAAGGAATATCCAAGCGGCGCGTTATGGCTGTGCCACAGCGTCAATAAGGAGGACATCGCCGTTACGCGCGTCCCCGTGCCGATAGAGCGGAGCGTAAGCGGGCACATCCACGACACATTCAGCGAAAGCGTCGGCGGTTTCATTAAAGACTGGAACATATACAGCACAAAGTGGTCGCCGGTTTCGGCTGTCTGCCTTCATGGCGACACCCCGTGTATGCGTATCGCGGACAAGGACCCCTGCGACTACGCCAGAGCCATGCGGATTTTCAAGCAAAGCGAAAAAGTGCGCGTTTCGCTTTCCTTTATGAGCGCCTGTCAGTACAAAGAAAATCTGGAGTTTGAAATAACCGACGAAAAGGGGACGCCCGCCTGCCGCGTCATTCTCAGCGACGCTAAGGTTTTCGTGCGCCACGGCTCGAACACGGATAAGGCGTTCGATATTCCGCCGCACGCGCTCTGGCATACGCTTAGCTTAGAAATTGACTGCGCGAATAACGAATACACTGTTTTTCTGAACGGAGAGGAATATATACCCGACGGCATGAAGCGTCTGGTACAAAAGGTCAACACCGTCGAGCGCCTGATCATCCGCACCAAACCGCGCCGTTATCTGCCGAACTACGAAATCTACCCCGT
>CAYYFY010000302.1:0-3249 GCA_964471035.1 uncultured Eubacteriales bacterium | reverse complement strand
CACGGTGCTCGGCGGCCCCATTGAGGCTACTGTGCTCGGCAACATCGCCGTCCAGCTCATCGCCTCGGGGGATATACAAGACATCGCGCAGGCGAGAAAAATCATCGCCGACGGCGAAAACCTCAAGGTGTATGAGCCGACGGACATAGCACTTTGGGAGGACGCGTACAAACGGTTCGTCCCGATTTTAGGAAAGTAAGATTTACCGCCCGTCTGCTATAATTTCCTTATTTTATTAACTCCTTCAAATTTTCAATTATTTTTACCGTTTCATCATAACTGTCAGTCATAACGAGATACACATTTCCCTGATAAATAAACTTAGCTTGAACAAAAGTCGTGTCCTCTATGACATGACAAGAATAGTTGGCGATAAGTCGAGTGCTTTTTTGCTCCTCGGCAGTCAATTTGCCGTTCAGTTTTACTTCAACTGAAATGCCAACATTTTTTTGAACAAATACAACTTCTTTTATTTCTCCATATTCCAGATATTCGATGCGCTGTATCTCAGCTCCGTCAGGCAAATAGGTTGGATATAGAATATGTACGCCCTCTGCCGAAAGAAACTCTTCAATCGTATTATAAGAAGCGGAATGCTCCGGCTTGATAATGGTATTTCCACCGACATCACACTTATCTCCCGCCGCCATTTGTGTGATGGTACTGCCCCATTTTTTGAGGATGGAAACGATGTCCGTTTCAAAAGAAGCCGCGGCAACGGTCATAATCAGCAATAAGATCGCCAGACAGGCAGCCACTAAAAGCGTCCGTTTAAATACCCGCCTGCCTTTTGTGGGATTAGTATTTGCGGGCTCTTCAATAATTGTAATGTCATTTATGTTTTTTTGAATTTCCTCTTTGGCAAGCCTATTTTCGTTTCCTTCCAGTTCCATGAGAAAGTCAACACATTCATTGACAAGGTTGTCAACCAATTCGTCATACGGTTTATTTACTTCCGCGATCAAAATGGAATCCACTTAAAATATAAGCTTTTTTTCAGGCAGATCAGTATTACGGCTGCTTCCCATGGAGCGTTTCATCTCCTTTCAACGTTATGTTGTTAACTTGCTTTCTTTTATATATGGCACAAAAGGTGAAAAGACTACATCGTTTAAATTATTTTTCTCAGATTCGTCAATACAATCAATAAGATCAAAAATGCAACCCGCGCCATTTTAGTGATTTTTAAACGCATCCGGAACGCGCGCACATTAATTGTTTTTTCACTGACACCCAATAACCGCGCGATTTCATTATATTTCAGCTTTTCCTGATAAATAAACTTAAACAACAACTGTTCATCCGGAGATAGCTTTGACAAAATCTCAGCCTTTGTGGCCTCAATTTCCTCATCGCTGATGAAGTCAATCTCCTCGAACTCCGTTAAAATTTCATCGTTATAGGGGACTAACTCGTCAAGATAGGTAATATGGCTGTCTCTTTTGCGGCGTTTGTACTCCTCCTTGATTTTCCTTTCGGCCACGGAAAAAAGCCACGAACGGATATGGTTGTCGATAAGCTCATTCTCTTTTTCCTTGAAAAGGAGAAAGACCTCCTGCGTAATATCCTTGGCATCGTCTGAGTTTTTCAGCCTGTAAAGGCAAAAACGATATATGTCGTCATAATACTGACCGGCTATACTGTTTAATTTGCTTTTATTGATCAACATATATCACCTGCCTTCCTGATCTTAAAAAGAGTATATCATAAAATGTTACCGTTTCAGCTTTTTTCTTAAGTTTATTTCAATAATGGTTGTAGTCTTTTAAGATTTTTGCCATATATATGTGAAAATATTTTTTGAGGGTGGCAATATGAAACGGTTATTTGGGCTTTTATTATCTTTTCTGATTTTAATATCTTCAGTCAGCGCAGGCTTTTCCGGTTTTGCCTTGGATGCTGTTCCTGAAAGCGCGACCGCCGAGGAAAAGCGGGCACAGATCGCCGCGTTTTCCGACGAGCTGTCGGAGGTGATCGGCCAATACGACGAGGGCAAGGATTTTGTATTACCCTCGGAGATAGAGGAAGAGCAAACGAGCACGGCTCTTCATGCGCAAGCCTCGCTTGCCGTGGATGAAGACGGTGCGGTCACCGAAGACGAAAAATATACCTATACCGATTTTCAGACCTGCCGCCTTATTGTGGGTTCTGATTCGTATTTCAGCAAACGGGGAGCCGTTGCGGTCGTGGACGGGTATGAGGATATGCACGTCCTGCAGTACGAGACGGTGGAGAATACGGTGGAAGCCTATGAATACTATTGCGATAAAAGCACCGTTACCTCTGTTGAGCCTGATTTTGTCTACGAGCTTGACGAAGACACAAGCACGGCAGACTTATCGTCGTATGACGACGGGTCGGATTTTCCCTCGCCAGTCTCGTGGGGAAATGAACGCATTCACGCCGAGGACGCGAAGGAATACATTCTTCAGGATAAGAGTGTGGAAGATTTACCGGAGGTTGTGATTGGCGTCATCGACGACGGAATCGATTGTAAAATAAATCAATATTTCAAAGAGCGCGTGATTGCTTCCTATACTTTTTTAGGCTCGGGGGCTGATCCGTATTTTTCCAACCGTAATCATGGCAACAGAATTGCCGGTGTCATTATTGACGACACACTTCCAAATGTGAAGATGGTTTCATATCAAGTATTCGAATTTGGTCGTTCTTATTATTCTTTAATATCTTTAGCAAAAGACCAGGCTATTATAGACGAAGTGGATATCATTAACTGTAGTTTTGGTGGTAGCGGAGGCGGAGTAACCTCTGCGTTAAAATATGGCATTATAGTAGTTGCCGCTGCCGGAAATGATGGAAATTCTGAGCCGCAATATCCCGCCGCTTCCGAGGGAGTCGTCGGTGTAATTTCCATGCAAATTACAGATAAAAAGGCAACCTCGTCCTGCGCGGGAAAAGACTGGCTGGATGTTGCCGCTCCGGGGGTTAATATACGGGTGGTCTCGGCTACACATGAAGAAACCGTTTATGAAGGATTCAGCGGCACCTCCTGCGCGACGCCCTTTGTCGTTTCGGCGTGTGCGATGATTTTGACACAGCATCCGACCTTCTCTTCAGAAACTGTACAGAAATGCCTCTTTGAAACTTGTGAACAGCTTGATACTATAAAATATTATGTCCAATACGGTATGATCAACATGCTTGCCGCAGTCAGCTACTACGATACCTCGGTAAGACAAACCACCGCGCCGACATTCAGTTTGGAGAGCCGTCCGGCGGAGGGTCAGG
>CAYYFY010000301.1:0-3249 GCA_964471035.1 uncultured Eubacteriales bacterium | reverse complement strand
GGCGTACCTTGTAAGTGGATGTGTACATACTTCCCGTCACCTCCGAATTTTCAGAAGAGCCGTGACCCTGATCGGGTACGGTCACTCCCGCCGCGGACAATACCATAAACAGAACGGATAATACAATGCTCAGAGATTTTTTGAAATCAAATAAAAAAGCCGATACGGCAAAGCCCATAACAAACACTCCCTTTCTGATGTAATCAGCATACCAAAAAAAGGAACGGATTGCAAGGAAAACTTATGGTATCGGCGTAAAACGGCACAGGTAAGCGGAGATTATTTTTTCTTTTTGCACTTTCCTGTATACTCGTCGCTGACAATCTCGAATACACAGACGGTGTCCGCCTGCGCCTCTGTAAAGACCGGTTCGGTATTCAACTGATGCTTCATAAGGAGCGTGAGCGCCGCGCGTTTCTCATCTGTATCCGTGATAAAGCGGACGTTGCCGTAACCGATGACGCTCGCGTAATAAAAGCCGGAATTGCACGGAGTACCGGCGTTTAACGGCTCGCCGGGATCGGCCAGTTCAAAGCAGACGCGGCTGTTCTTCTTTAATATGTCGAGCTTTCTGCCCTTTTTGGCGCAGTGAAAGACAAGGCGCAGCGTTTCACCCTTAAGCTCAAAGCCGAAGCTCAGCGGCACGACATAAGGCTCGCTGCCGTCGGTCATACCCAGATGGCAGACCTTGCACCGCCCGATAATTTCCGTAATCTCCTTTACCTCTGAGACCTCTCTGTTCTTTCTGCGCATGGCGATTCCCCCGTTTTCGGTATTTTTTTAATCATAGCAGAAATTCAGCGATAATACAATTACAGTTTTTTATTGATAAGCCCCCGAAATTATGGTATACTTATATAAATATTTAAAGGAGGAATTCATTTGGACGGTTTACAAAATCAGTACATGATGCAAAAAAAGGTCCTGAAGCTTGTCGGCGCGACGTTTCGCATTTTCGATCCGGCGGGCAATTTGTGTTTCTTCGTCAATCAGAAGGGGTTTAAGCTCAGAGAGGATATTCGTGTCTATGCCGACGAAAATAAGACAGAGGAGCTGCTGCTGATTCAGGCAAGAAATATCGTGGACATTTCCGCGACATACGATATTTTTGATACCAGAACCAATGAAAAAATCGGCGCTCTGCAGCGCAAGGGAATCAAATCCATCATCAAGGACGAATGGCTCATCTTAAACAACGCCGATGTTCAGATCGGCCTCATTCAGGAGGACAACATGGTGTTGGCGCTGGTCAGACGTTTTCTGTCCAATCTCATCCCCCAGAGCTTCGACGGATTTATCGGCGAAACAAAGGTGCTGGCATTCAATCAGCATTTCAATCCGTTCATTCCGAAGATCGATCTGGATTTCAGCTGTGATACGGCGGGGATTTTCGACAGACGATTGGGGATCGCCGCGGCGGTGCTGCTCGGCGCCATCGAGGGACGGCAGAACTGACTGTATAGTCGTTTTATGGGATATACCGGCAATGAAGGAAGGTGAGCCGATGTGTACGAAAAACCAACTTGAATCGATCTTGAAGAGCGTTGCCGCCGAGGCGAGGACACTTTTAGGGAATCGGATGATTTCTGTCATCCTATATGGTTCGTATGCCCGCGATGATTATGATGAGGAGTCGGATATCGACATTTTGATTGTTGCGGATGTAACACAGGAGGAGTGCTGGCCGTACAACGTGCGGCTTATAGAACAGACGGCGGAGCTTGAGCTCAATCACGATGTACTGATATCGACGCATATTGTGGAACGCGGGATCTTTGAACGTTTTGGCGATGTGTTACCCTTTTATCGTAAGGTTTTAGAGGAGGGAATACGCATTGCAGGCTGATGAAAGAATCTCGCTTTCTAAGGCGAGAATGCAAAATGCATTGTAATAGTATGACAAACCGCGTTGTTCGAAAGGACAGCGCGGTATCTATTTGAAATTGAAAATATCAACCTATGCTTGAGTTCGAATAAACAAACGCGTTGTTGATTTTTCCGCTTGCGTGCCGTAAACTGAATATGGAAACGGCGCCGTTTACTAAATATTCTGAGGTGACGAAATGGCAATGTATTTTGCTCAGTCTCTTAAGGGGCTGCGCAGGGATAAAAATATCACGCAGGAGGCGCTGGCTTTAGCCGTTGGCGTGACCGCGCAGGCGGTCAGCAAGTGGGAGCGGGGAGAAAATTATCCCGATTTAACGCTGATTCCGGTCCTTGCCTCGTTTTTCGGGGTCAGCACCGATACGCTGCTCGGTATGGATAAGGCGAAGGATGAGGAGAAAATCGCGCAGCTCATAAGAGCGTATGACGCGGCGTTTCGCGGCGGATGCCCCGCGGAGTGTGTCGAGCTTACGCGTCCGGCGGTCAAGGAGTTTCCGGGGAATTACAGGCTGAAAATGCTCCTCGCCGAGGCGCTTTGTGTCTCTTCTGAAAAAACTGGCGAGGCGGCGGCGCTTTGCGAAACCGTTCTTGAAAGCTGCACCGACGACAATCTGCGCATGAAAGCCAAAAACAGGCTGCTGCATCTGGCGCTCGAAAGCGGCGACGCCGAAAAAGCACGTTCTCTGGCCGAAACGATGCCCGACGTAACCGATACGCGGCAATGGGCGAGAACGCTTTGGTCGGATACCGTCTACACCGGGGAGGAGCGCGTCAGGGCGGCCAAGGAAAATATTGTCGAGTGGGCGCAGGATCTGTCCTCGTTCATGACGCGCACGATTCCCGGCGTCGACGCCCTCTGCGCGCCCGACGGCGGCGCGCAGCCTTTGGAAGCGCTGAAAGCCGCCGTGGCGTGTTATCAGACGAAAATCGACTTGTACAGGCTGATTTATCCCGATGGCGATTACGGGGCAAACGCCCGCGATTTGTGCTATTCTTACGGCAGGGCGGGCGTTCACTGCGCGCAGCTCGGCGATACCGAGAGGTGCCTTATGTATCTCGAAAAAGCCGCTAGTCTTGCCGTCTATTTTGACGCTTTGCCCGATCACTTTACCTATACCTCGCCGCTGATCCGCGGACTCGTCTGCGATATGACCAGACTGCGCAGAAGAAAGCCGGAAAGCCTGTGCGCGGAGGTTTTTCGCTGTTATTTCGTCAACGAGCGGCTGGACGACGGCATTAAAAATCTGCCGCGGTTTCAAGAGCTGCTTTCTGCGCTTGAAGGGAATATCGCCTGACAATTCTGTATTATAATAGTTTATGTATTGTCAAGTTATAAAAAGACCGTAGGGGACGGACGCTTAAGCG
>CAYYFY010000300.1:0-3259 GCA_964471035.1 uncultured Eubacteriales bacterium | reverse complement strand
GGGTGTACCCTTTGAACGACAACGATTTGCTTTGCAGGCGCATTATGGACAAAAAAGATAAGCTCTACCGTCTCGCGTACAGCTATATGCGAAACGAACAAGACGCGATGGACGTCGTAGAGGACGTCGTTTATAAGGCGCTCTTAAATGGAAATCAACTGAACAACCCGCAGTATTTGGAAACGTGGCTTTTTCGGGTCACGGTCAATACCGCGCTCGATCTGTTGCGGCGGCGACGGCGCGAAACGGTCGGTCTGCCTTTGACCGATGACGGCAAAAACGACGATTATTCCGAACAGGAGCTAACTAGCCTGCTCGAAACCCTCGACGAAAAGAGCCGTACCGTCGTCATTTTACGCTTCTTTGAAGATTTGACGCTCAGCCAGATTGCCGCCGTACTCGGCGAAAACACGAGTACCGTCAAAACGAGGCTGTACAGGGCGCTCAACACTCTGAAAGCGGAGCTTGAAACAGGAGGAACCTATCATGGGAAATCAACGAAAACAGCTTAAACAATTGCGTGCTCAATACGAGCGCAGAAAAGCTCCCGACGAGCTTACCGAAAGGATGGAAAACATTATGAAAAAAGTCTCTCCCGAAAAATCACCGAACCGCGCGCTGCGCTACAGTCTGCGCACCGCCGCCGCGCTTGCCGCCTCGTTTGTCGTACTCGCGGGCGTCACCAACATCAGCGCCTTTGCGGCAGCCTCTTTGACAAAGGTACCCGTACTTGGCGCTATAGTAAAAGTCATTACCTTCCGCGCATACGTTTCCGAAAACGGCGCGGCGGACATCACGACGCCGCATATCGAGGGCTTGAACGATTCCGCGCTGCAAAAGGCGCTCAACGACAAATTCGACGCTTATGCCGACACCTTGATCGCACAGTACGAAAGCGACGTTGATCAATACGCAAACGGCAACGATTTTCACAGCGCCGTATATGCCGACTACGCCGTGTTGGTCAACAATGACCGCCAACTGACATTAGCCGTCCATACCGAATATATCGCGGGTGACTCCGTTGAGATCGTCAATTATTATACCGTAGACAAACAAAACGGCAAGCTCCTCTCCCTGGCCGGTCTGTTTCAGGATAAAACCGATTATGTTACCCCGATCAGCGCGAGTATCCTTGCCCAAATGAAAACCAGAATGGCTCAAAACGATGAAGATGTCTTTAATATCGACCCGCAGGAGGACCCGGATGCCTTCACAAAAATCGCGGCCGATCAGCAGTTTTACATCAACACCGACGGTAAGCTCGTCATCTCCTTCAATGAGGGCGATGTAGGCAGTTATTCCATGGGAACGATAACCTTTGTCATTCCGACGGATACCATTGCGGATATTTTAGCCGACAAAGGTCTGATTGCGGGATAAAGCATAATAAACCTATAAAGTTCATTCGGCGCGGCTTTTCTAGCCGCGCCGTTTTTGGCGGGTTTTATTCTCTCACGCTTGTCCAGCCGGCAAACGCGATAGAACCGTCCCCATGAGTTCCTACAATTCCGAATGCTATTTTGTCCGATATTTTACCGTCAGCCTTAGCAATATCCATCAAATCGTATAGATACTGTTATCCTGAATTTGACTCCCTGTCCTCTACTTTACAATCTTCTTTAAAAGCGCCAGATGATCCTTGAACGGCGGGTATCTGAGGGGAATATCGACACGAATGGATCGTTTCATGACGCCCTTTACATTGGAAAAGGTGTCAAAACCCGCTTTGCCGTGATACTTGCCCATCCCGCTTTGCCCGACGCCGCCGAACGGCAAATGGGGATTGCCAATCTGGATGACCGTATCGTTGATACAGCAGCTGCCAAAGGAAAGCGTGCGGATGACCTCGGCTTCATTTTTCTTGCTTCTTGTAAAGAAATACAGGGCGAGGGGCTTCGGTTTATCGCTTAGTACAGAAAGCGCCTCGGACAAACTGTCGAAGGTCAGTACCGGCAGCAGCGGTCCGAAGATTTCCTCCTTCATCACGGCGCTGTCCCATGTGACGTTATCGAGAACAGTGGGCGCTATACGCGCCGTCTCCTTGTCAGACCGGCCTCCCGCGGCGATATGGCCGCTCTCCATCAGTCCCATTAGCCGCTCAAAGTGTTTTTGGTTGATGATTTTCGGATAATCGTCATTGGCAATCGGGTCGTCGCCGTAAAACGCGCCGATACATTTGTTTATTTCAGCGATAAGCTCGTCCTTTTTTTTGCTGTGGACGAATACATAATCCGGAGAGACGCAGGTCTGTCCGGCGTTGATAAATTTACCCCACGCTATTCTTTTAGCCGACAGCTTTATATCGGCGGTCTTGTCCACGATACAGGGGCTTTTTCCCCCGAGCTCCAACGTAACGGGCGTAAGATGCTTTGCCGCCGCTGTCATGACGGTTTTCCCCACCTCTACGCCGCCTGTGAAAAAGATGTAGTCGAATTTCTCACTTAAAAGAGATTGATTTGCCTCTCTGCCGCCGCGGACGACGCTTACGAAAGACGCGTTAAAAGCCTCCTTAACGATTTTTTCGATGATTTCAGCCGTATAAAAGGAGGTTTCCGAAGGCTTGACAATGGAGCAGTTTCCCGCCGCTATCGCGCCGATGAGCGGCGCGACGGTCAGCAGAAACGGGTAATTCCACGGCGACATAATCAAAACAGACCCGTACGGCTCCCGATAGACGCAGCTCGAAGCGACTAAGAGTGTAATCGGCGTTTTCGCGCGCTGCGGCTTTGCCCAATCAGAGAGATGCTTCATCGTGTATCGGAGTTCGTCCAATATGATGATCATTTCCGTTTCATACGCTTCAAACGGCGCCTTGTTCAAGTCAAGCTTCAACGCATATAAAATTTCCGTCTCGTATTTCTTTATGGCGTTACGCAATGCCTGAAGCATCGCGATACGAAACGATACCTCTTTTGTTTTGCCTGAAGAGAAAAACGCTCTCTGCTTTTTAAGTATATTACCGACATCATACATAGGTTTAAGCTCCTCAATATGGTTATTGCATTTCTATTAAGTTTACCTCATAAACCGCCTTGTCATTGTCATAAGGCACATAAAAGGTTTTAATTTCATTTTGCGAAAAATCCGCCTTGATACTGCGGTCAACCAGCGGTAAACGGATTGTCACATTATCCGTATCCTTCATAGAGCCTTCATATGCTCTCAAGATGAATCCGCCGCCGTCCTCGGCGTTTTTCAGCGCCGTGAAGACGATACTCGCGTGAGAACACAGCATAAACGCGCCGCTTTGCGGCAG
>CAYYFY010000299.1:0-3269 GCA_964471035.1 uncultured Eubacteriales bacterium | reverse complement strand
CGGTCAGCTGTTTCGTCGCGCCTAAGATAATGTTCGCGGTCGCCGCGTTCAGTTTTACGGAACTGACGGGAATCGCTTTAACGGTCACCTTGAAGTTTGTCGTTTTACCTTGGTAGGTAACGGTGATTATCTGTGTACCGATGGTTTTTAACTTTGTCGGAGAACAGGTGAAGCCGCTCGATACGGTCTGTGTTGCACCGTTGTTATAGGTTGCTGTGAGCGTCAATCCCGCCGTATTCAACGTGTCGCCGACTATGTAACTTATTTTTGTCGGGTTGGTTTTTATGGCAATACCGCTCAAGGTTGGCGGCGCATCAAGATTTTCATACTTTATCCCGTTGTTAATCGCATATTTTTCCGCTGCGCTGTTCTTGTAACACTTGATTATAAAACCGCTGAGCTTGACGGTTTTCCCGCTGCCGTCCTTGTAATACCCGAACGCGTTGGCACCGATAGCGGTCACAGCTTTCGGTATTATTACGCTCATCAGGGACGTACAGCCGAAAAAGGCGTTGGAACCGACCGATGTCACGCTGTCGGGAATCGTCACGGCGGACACTTTGGAACAGCCGCTGAACGCATTGCCGCCAATCGACGTAACGGCGGTGTTGTTGACGGATGATGGGATCGTCACAGCGCCTGAAGCTGAGGCGGCGCAGATTTTTATATAGTACGACGCACTGCCGTCAACATACTCATAGGACAGGTTTTTGACCTGATACGCGCAGAGCTTGACATAGACCTCCTTCGTGTCGTTTGCCGTATACAACTCCTCGCCGTCAAACTCTGCTTTGACAGTCAGCATACCCGCATCGCCGGCAAGCATGGTTTTATTGACCGGAATCAACAGGTTAACACTGTCGCCATAAGCGATACTGTCAAGGGTTTTTGTATAGACGGGGGTATTTGGATTGATTTTATTGCAGATTTTCAAGGTGCCGCTGCCGGTCGCGACGGCACTTCTGTTGACGACCGTAACCGCGACAAATGCCTTATCTCCGATTTTTCGGCTTTCGGTTTCGACAGACCAGTTGCTGTAGCCGATGACAACATCATTTGAATTGTTCTCCGTGTTCGTTTCGGTCAAACTGTTCTTTGGTGTTACGGTAAAGGTATATGTATCCTTTTGAAAATCGGTACCGATCGGCACTGACGTTATCGTGTCGAATGTCGCGCCCGGCAAAAGTCGTTTGGTGAAGCTTTGTGTGTTGACCAAGCTGCCGCTGCTGTCGGTAACGGCAATATCAAAACCCTCCATTGCGGTATTTCCTTTGTTCGCGATTTCTACCGCGACGCCAAGATTTTTGTCCGGTATGACCGCGCTCTGCTCATAGTAGACAGCACCGACAACCGCGTCGCAATAATTACTAAAAGTCGCGTATGAGAGTTCGCAGTCATCGCTGATATCGGCGGCGGTGATTGTGACGTTTTTCCTCGTCATCATAGTGAGAATTTCTGTGCTTATGTTAACGGCGGAAAGCTTCTCTATGTATTTATCCTGCGAGGTCAGCAGAATCGGGCTGCCCCACACTTTTTCGGTTGCATCGTATCCGATTGAAAAGATATCCGAAACGCCATTGTTCGCGCTGCAGTACAGAATACGATCGGAGAGTAAAACAAACTCCTCCGGTACACCGTTGACCGATGTCGTCACTGATGTTCCGTCCGCGGTGGCGTTGAGGGTACCGTCGCTGCTCCACAAAAAGGCGGTCGATGCACTTCCGGGCAGCGTTCCGTGACCGACGATTGAAGCCGAGCCGGTAAAAGGTGTATTGGCGGATGAACCGGGCGCGCAAATCCTGATCTGGCGGTCGTCCGTTGTGGCGAGGTCATTGTCGCTGTCAACGCAGTACGCGGCGGTTACCGTGTTGTTCAATGAACCGACCGCAAGGCTTGTAATTGCGTTGAGGTTTGATTCGATCGTCATCGGAGACGACCATGCTCCGCCGTTCAGAGAAGATATTTTAATAGCGTTTGTGTTATTGGTACCGCCGAGTTTTGCCGTACTGTTATACACCCATGCGATGGTTGGCGCGCCGTTTATCACCGTAACTGTCGGTTGTGAATTGCAACCGACGGTAGTGCCTGAAACAGCCTTTAGCGTCTCAAACGCTCTATTTGAGGCATTGAAGGAGGCCGTCGTGACGGTCTGTGAGGATAAATAATCTTCTATCGTCGTACTCGTTGTAAACTGTTTGGAAGAGTTCAGATAGACGAGTTTAATGCCGGTGCTGTCGGCATACAAAGCCGGCGAGGAATCGGCGGTCAGGTCGGCGTCTACCTTTTTGGGCGTTGACCATGTTTCGGTAGTGCCGTTGTATACGCTGCTCATAAGACACGGCGCGTTTTGAGCGCTGCGGGAAGTATCCGCCTTGACAAAGACGGCAACCGTGTTTGTTCCGTCACTCGCCATGACCGGTTGTAGGTTACGGTAGGTGCCTGTCAGTAGCGGCTTAATCGCGGTTTCGGCTTCGTTTGCCAGTATTTTCGCTCCGCTTTGCGGCACGGCAGTCGTTCCGAAATAGGAATGCTCACCTTCTAGATATGATAAATCGGGAAGTTCATATAGCGAAGAGTTGAACATCCCTGAATTCCAGCTCTCCGCCGCATTCTTTGTCAAAACGGCCCCTGTACGAGTATACAAATGCCAGGTGTGGTGAGCATAAGCTTTTTTATACTCGAAGGGACCGATGTAAGCTTTTGCGCCAAACTCACCGGTGAGATCGACGCTGTTTAATCCCTGTGATACCGTTGTACCGAGTAATTGAATTTCTATAGGTAATTCGGCACCACCGTAAACGCCAGCACCGATTGCTTTACTGACACCGACGCCGCCAAACACATCTAAATAAGGTTTTATATTTAATTTCGCATCGCCGGAAAGCAAGCTTTTTGTGATATTATAGCTGCCAACCACCGACGCTTTTATCTCGACGCCGGCTTTTATCTGAACGACAACGGGAACGACCCAAACCATCTGCCATGTCCATTTATAACTTCCGTCTAAAATGATATACATATTAACGGAAATGGTTTCCGGAATTTTATTGTCAGTCATTTTCACCTCACCGTAGCCAAGCATATTCACTTCGAATTTACCTGCTCCGGGAATGCCGAACGTCTTCTTGTCCTTCATGATGCCGTTCAGTTTCTTTTTTAAACTTTTATCAATATTCAAATTTTTAACTTTTTGCAGGGCGTCGAACGAAGTTTGAATATCCTCCAAAGCTTTTTTTTGATTTTGATTATCATTAAGGTCTACGTTGATG
>CAYYFY010000298.1:0-3318 GCA_964471035.1 uncultured Eubacteriales bacterium | reverse complement strand
CACCGCCTCGCGATAGAGGCGGCGCGTCTTTTCGCTCATATTCGGGTATATGCCGCACTGTTCCGACGACAGCGTGCGCTCGACGGCGCTGCAGCTCTCGATGATTTCCGAAAAATCAACATCCTCAAGCCGCGTGAACGATTTGATAGCGCTGCTGAGCAGATCGGTGTCGGCGTTCTCGCAGGCGCGCTTACAGCAGGTGATCAGCGCCGCGCGCAAGACAGCCTTAAGCGCAAACAGCTCGGCGGCGTACAGCCCCGCGTCCGATACCTTCTCCATAAGCCTTTCGGCGTCCGGCAGCACGCCGCCACGCACAATGAGAAGCGCCGCCGCATAACAGCGCGGCAGCCCGTCCTTACCGGCGGGCAGCTGTTCGGTATACCGAATACTCCGCACCGAAAGCCGGCAGTACCGTTCCAAAAGATAATAATTATCGCATAGCCAGAGCGAAAAATCGGAAGCGCACCGCTGGATTTCCGTCTTGTACGTCTTACGTATTTTTGAAAGCTCGTCCTCGAGCTTAATCGTCAGCCGTTTGTTTTGGGACTCCACACCTTGTGTTCCTTTCGGTTTTTACTTAGTTTGACCGTGAAAAAAGAAAATAATCGGAAAAGGATGCGAATCATTTTTATGTTTTTGTGTATATTCCCTAAAATTTTTAATTCAATTTTGTAAGGCAATCTTAAGATACTACTTGAAAAGGTTTGAAAATACAATATAATGGAAATAAGTACTTGAGTAAATCAAGATACTGTGGTTTTTAATATTTTTATTAATACGGAGGCTGTTTATGGACAAAAAGCTGAGGATCGGCATCATCGGATGCGGCGGTATCGCCAATGGCAAGCATATGCCCAATCTCATGAAGATCGACGAGGTCGAGATGGTCGCGTTCTGCGACATCATCGAGGAGCGCGCCGAAAAAGCCGCCGACTTCTACGGCTCGGACGACGCAAAGTTCTATACCGATTATAAAGAGCTGCTCAAGGACAAAAGCATCGATGTTATACACGTCTGCACCCCGAACCGCTCGCACGGCTTCATTTCGGTGGCGGCTATGGAAGCCGGCAAGCACGTTATGTGCGAAAAACCGATGGCGAAGACCTATAAGGACGCCAAGCTCATGTATGAGACATCTTTGAAGACAGGCAAAAAGCTGACCATCGGCTATCAGAACCGCCAAAATTCCGAAAATATCTACGTTAAGGACGTCTGCTTAAGCGGCGAGCTCGGTGAGATTTATTATGCCAACGCCTACGCTATCCGCCGCCGCGCGGTGCCGACATGGGGCGTGTTTCTCAACGAGTACGAGCAGGGCGGCGGTCCGCTTATCGACATCGGCACGCACGCTTTAGACCTCACCCTCTGGATGATGGACAATTATAAGCCGAAAATGGTCGTCGGCAACACGTTCGCCAAGCTCCGCGATCAGAAGAACACCGCCAACGCGTGGGGCGATTGGGACCCGGAGAAGTTCACCGTCGAGGACGCGGCGTTCGGCTATATCGTCATGGAAAACGGCGCGGTCGTCAATCTTCAGGCGACATGGGCATTAAACGTCGCCGAGGCGAAGGAAGCCGTCTATATGCTCTGCGGCGACAAGGGCGGCGCGGATACGCTCGACGGCGTGCGCATCAACACCGTCAAGAACAGCCGTCAGGTCATCGAAAAGCCCGACCTAAGCTCCGGCGGCGTCGCCTTTTTCAGCGGCAAAAGCGGCGGCTCGTCCTCCGAAAACGATATGCGCCAGTGGATCTATGCCATTCTGAACGACACCGATCCGTGCGTTCTCCCCCATCAGGCGCTGGCGGTCACGCGTATCCTTGAAGCCATTTACACCTCCGCGAAAACGGGCAAACCAGTTTACTTCAAAGATTAAACGGAAAGGACAAAAAATATGGCAATGCAACTCGGCATCATTTATCCTTTTGACGACTACGGCTTCAAGGACGCCGCCGACCTCGGCTTAGAGTTTATCGAAATCTGCTACAACAACGGTCTTGACTGCGACGATTTCAAGGAGGACCTGCCCGAGCTCATCGCACGCACAAAGCAATTCGGCGTCGCTGTCGGCTCCATCGGCCGCTGGGGCAGCGACAAGATCGGCAAGGACGGCGAGATCATTGAAGAGGAGCTGCGCAACAGCTATACGTTGATCGACTGCTGCGCGGAATTGGGCTGCAAGGTATTCAACACCGGCGTCAATTTTGTCGAGGGGTTTTCCCTCTATGAAAACGCGACCTTCGCCATCGGCTTCCTCGAAAAGCTCATCGCCTACGGCAAGGACAAGGGCGTCGATATCGCCACCTACAACTGCGACTGGAACAACTTCATCCGCACTCCGGCGTCATGGGAGCTGATTCACGGTCACCTTAAGGACCTCGGCATCAAATACGATCCCTCCCACTGCATCAACTCAGGCAGCGGCAATTACATGGCTGAAACCGCCAAGTGGGGACATCGCTTTTATCACGTCCACATCAAGGGCAATATCAGCGTCAAGGGTATCGGCGAGATTGACAATCCGCCCGCGGGGCTGGACGACATCAACTGGGGCGCGTTTATGGGCGCGCTCTACAAGGTACGCTACGACCGCACCTTAAGCATTGAGCCGCACTCGGGCACCTGGAAAGGGTCCTTAGGCGACTGGGGTGTTAAAGTTACGGTCGATATGATGCAGAAACTCATATATAGGGGGTAATCGTATGAAATTAGCGGTACAGCTCTATTCCCTACGCGACCATATCAAAAACGGACAGGATATGCTCGACATTTTGGGCAAGGTCAAGGAAATCGGTTTTGACGGCGTCGAGTTCGCCGGCTATTATGATCTGTCCGCCGAACAACTCAAAGCGCGGCTCGACGAGCTCGGACTTGAGGCGGCGGGCACGCATATGGGGCTTGACAATTACGAACCCGAAAACCTTGCTGAAACCATCGCCTTCGGCAAGGCGCTGGGCATGAAGACCATGGGCATCGGCGGGGCGCACCACGGAACCAAAGCGGCGTGCGTCCATATCGGCGAAACGCTTGGCAACGCGACGAAAGCAGCCGAGAAGGACGGCATCGTCATGTACTACCATAACCACAGCGATGAATTCAAGCCACTTCTGCTCTCCCGCGAACTGCCCATTGACATCATCGGCGCGCGCTGCAAGCTGCAGGTAGACACCTACTGGAGCTTCCACGCGGGCGTGGATAACTACAAGTTTTTGACCGAGCATAAGGACAATATCGTCCACATCCACATCAAGGATGGTATAGGCGGCTACACCTTGGCGGCGGCGCAGAGTGACAAGCGCTTCCAGGCGGTGGCCA
>CAYYFY010000297.1:0-3328 GCA_964471035.1 uncultured Eubacteriales bacterium | reverse complement strand
TGCGTAGCAATATCACTGGCGTAGCCAATATCACTCGCCGCAAGGCGAATATAGTTGAAAAAACCACGCCGCGGCGTGGTTTTTTCTGGCCCGCTTGGAGGGATTCGAACCCCCGTTCTTCAGAATCGGAATCTGCTGCGTTATCCAACTGCGCCACAAGCGGATATGAACGCTTTTAAAAGCGTTATTTTTTTGTCAGGAGTTTTTTGGCGACGTAGCCGAACGCCGTTATTCCGGCGACGGCGGCGGCCGCGTAGGACGCTTTATGCATGAGTATGCTCTGGCGGTCGTTGATGCGTTTCATAATCGGACCTAAAGATTGACTTTCCAGCCCGAACTCCTTGAAATGGTAGACCTTTGTCGTAATTGTTCCGGTATTCGCGTCGAGTGTAATCATCCGGACGCAGGAACGGCAGCCGTCGGTGTAGGCGCGAAAACCGCCCGTTTTGTTCTGCCCCAAAAGAATACCGTCGAGGTTGCCCGTAAAATCGTTCATGTGATCGTGCCCGAAAAACGCGCCTTTTACGTCCCCTGTTTTCTTCCAGCTGTCAAACTGCCCGTCGTTTTCACACGGCGCGCAGGGTCCTTCGCCGAGATACCCGTCCATTTCGCCCTTGGCGACATAGAATTTATCCGCCCATTTGCTATGCCCTCGCACGGCGTGAAGGCGCTCGTTGAGCTTCGCCTCGCGGAGCAGATCATATTCCTCGGTAATCGGAATGTGCTGGAACAGCACGGCGGGAACGGTCTGTCCGTTTTTCTCCTTAATTTCAGATGCCTTTTTCTCGTACCATTCGATCTGATCCTTGTGCACCCAGTCATAGTCCTTATTCGGACGGCAGTTATTTGAATCCATAAACCACAGCACAAACGCGTCGCGCGCGCCGTCGCTGCTTTTAATCGGCAGAGCGCAGTTAAGGTCGCCGGTGATGTCAGGGTCGTCGTTATAGGTACAGCAAGCGTCAAACTGGTCATATGCCTGTATGATCAATTCTTCCTGACGCGTATCATGCTCGTGGTTTCCCATCACATAACCGAACGGGATACCGGCGTCAAGAACAGGCTTCAATATGTTTTTTATCGCCGCCCGATAAAGGGCGTGACCTTCGGTTTCATCGCGCAAAACCAGCGTATCGCCGAGGTAGACGGCAAAATCGGGCTTTAAAGCCTTGATAGCCGTTTCGTGGAAAAGGATCATGTCCTCGTACCGCAGACGGCTGTTTCTGTCGTCATACGTCATGCGCTCATGCAGATCGCCGAAGCACATGATCCTGAATTTTCCGTTTTCGGGGAAACGAAGGTCTGTAGCCTGTTTCATAGGGTTCTCCTAATGAATACCGTAGCCATGATCGATCGTGGGTACGGCGTATATTTTTTCACCGAATTTTTCGGGGATGAGCATTCTCATAAGCGCGGCGATCTCATCGTCCTTGAATTTGTATTCCGGCGGCACGACGAGGTCAAAAATGACGTTTTTGTAGTCCGAACCGAACACGGCTCTAAAATCGTGAATCGACAGCGACGGGTCAAAATCGCGGACGATCTGCTCTGTTTTTTCCTTGAGCGCGCTGAGCGCCGGATCGTCGGTCACAGTCGGGTCAAGATGGGCGACAAGGTGGATATCGTCCTCCTCGTGAAACCGGCGTTCGATCTCATCAAGCAGGTCGTGTGAGGTCATCATGTCCCCGCGCGCGTCTACCTCGATGTGTACCGAGGCGAAATACGAACCGGGTCCGTAGCTGTGCACCATCAGGTCATGGATGCCGAGCACCTTGTCATACGAGAGTATTTTATCCCGTATTTTGATGTATATCTCCTCATTAGGCGCCTGCCCGAGCAGTGGGCTGACGGTATCACGGATGAGTCCGAAGCCGGAGTACAGGATAAACACAGAGACCATCGCACCGAAAATACCGTCCGTCTCATAACCTGTCAAACGCGAAAACAGCGTTGAAAACAAAACCGCGAGCGTCGCTACGCAATCGTTGCGGCTGTCCGCCGACACGGCTAACAGCGCTTCGGACTTTATTTGCTTTCCGAGTTTTCGGTTAAAAACCGAAAGCCACAGCTTGAGAAGTACGGACAGCGCCAGTATGACAACCGAAACGAGCGAAAACACCGTCTTTTCAGGATGAAGTATCTTCATCACAGAGGACTTGCCGAGCGTAAGGCCGACCATCATAATCAGAAACGATACGATTAATCCCGCGATGTATTCGTACCGCGCGTGACCGTAGGGGTGGTCGCGGTCGGCGGGCTTGCCCGAAAGCCTGAAGCCGAGCAGCGTCACCACGGACGAAGCGGCGTCCGAGAGGTTATTGACCGCGTCGGCGCTCACGGCGATGCTTTGGGTCAGATAGCCGGCGAACAGCTTCACGGCGCTAAGCATCAGATTACACACGACGCCGACGATTCCCGCCAGCCTGCCGACGGATTTTCGCCCCGCTGTCGATGTATGGTCGCCGTTTTTGACAAACAGCCCAAGCAATAGTTTGGTCATATGCTTCCCCGCGTTTCCAAAAGACTATAGCATAGAATACCCTTCAAGTCAAGAAAAAATGTCTGTTATTGCTATTTTTCAAATATGAAAAGACCTTCCGGTTTTAGCTCGTATACTGTGTCACAAACTTCGTTCAGATATTTTCGATCGTGCGACACGCTGATAACGGCGCCGCCGAAATCGGACAGCGTTTGCCGTATGACCGGATTTGACAGGGGGCTGAAATTTCTGGTCGGCTCGTCGAGCAGCAGGACGTTCGCGCCCTGTATGACCATATCAAGAAACAGAAGCTTGGCTTTTTGTCCGCCGCTTAGCGCGCCGATTGTTCCGGTCATTTCCTCGTGGGTGAATTTCATGCTCCCCATATAGGTGCGCGCCCTTGTAATGTCGTCCTTTGTATAATTTTCGGCGAGAAATTCCAGCGGCGTTTTGCCGTAGTCGAGCTTTTCGGCGTAATCCTGCGGCATATAGGCCGCTTTGATGTCGCGGCGGTCTTTGAGCTGTGACCAGATTTCCTTGAGCAACGTGGATTTGCCCGCGCCGTTTCTGCCGGTGATCCCAACATGCGCACTGCCGATAACCGTCAGCCGGACATTTTCCGACAGTGTTTTATCGGAGATTTTCAGCTCCTCTAAAGAAAGATCCAAAATAGTCTTGGATTTTGGGATAAAAATATTCTCATCGAACTTCGTTAAAATCGCTTCCTCGGTCTGCGGAATCTCAAGAAACTCCTCCGCCTGCCTTTCGAGCCGCTTTTCCTGTGATTTGACGGCTTTAATCTTATTTTTGAGCAGCCGTGCTCCGCCCGGGTCCTGACGGCTTATGGTC
>CAYYFY010000296.1:0-3334 GCA_964471035.1 uncultured Eubacteriales bacterium | reverse complement strand
GACAGCGTGAGCGATGTGGCCGCCACCACCGCGGTGCTGGCGAGTATGCTGGCGAACCCCTCCGGTACGACCGTTTCCGATACGGCGGTAACGACCGCGGCGACGACTGTAACGTCGACGGCAGCGCCGGTTTCTTCGGAAAGTGCCGCGGCGGTCACGACTACTGAGACGGAAGGGACCACCGAGACGACGGGTATGAACGTCAATGTCAACACAAGCGATTTTCCGGCGGCCATCAGCGGCGACTTCAAATACAGCGTCGAAAACGGCTTTGCCACCATCGACAGCTACTTAGGAAAAGGCGGCGCGGTGAGCGTTCCGGCGCAAATCGGCGGGGTGACGGTGTATGCCATCGGTGCCGGCGCCTTTGCCGGCACCGGCGGCACGGCGGGGCAGAAGATCACCTCGGTGACCATCGCGTCCGGCGTGAAAAAAATCGGCGGTATGGCGTTTTCGGCGTGTAAGGCGCTCAAGAGCGTCACCGTTCCGAAAAGCGTCACCGAAATCGGCGATTACGCCTTCGAGGGCTGCCCGAATGTCGTCATCAAGTGCTCCGCCGGCTCGGCCGCCAGCGCCTACGCGATCGAGCACAATATTTCTTATGTAAATTAGACAAGTCTTCACTTGTCCGAATATACTATAAATGATTGGGAGAAAAATTCCCCACTTCTCCCAAAATGGTGTTTAATTTTACGTTATACCGGCAAAACTATGGGCGTAAGATTAATTTTCGGAGAGTGATCATAACATGACCGTCAGACGGGGAGAAATTTATTATGCCGACCTTAGTCCCGTTGTGGGTTCCGAGCAGGGCGGTATCCGGCCGGTACTTATCGTGCAGAACGATGTGGGCAACAAATACAGCCCGACGGTGATCGCCGCGGCTATCACGAGCCAAAAATTCAAGACAAAGCTGCCGACGCATATCAGCGTCAACGCCGACGAGTGCGGCCTTGCGAGGGATTCCGTCGTCCTGCTCGAACAGGTGCGCACCCTCGACAAGCAGCGCCTGAAGGAGAGGATGGGCACGCTTGAAGACGGCGATATGACCCGCATTGACAGAGCGCTGTCGGTAAGCTTCGGCCTGACACAGCCCGAGTTGGTTTAATGAAAAATCCCGCCTTTTACGGCGGGGTTTTTATTAAAATAACCGCTGTCACGCGTCCGAAGCGTTTTTTTCCTGTTCAATGCGTTTGTTCAGCTCATTGAGATAGAGCTCCTCGTCAACGGGGAGCGTTACCTCGCGGTCTAACCAGCTTGATAAATACACGGCGTTTGAAAGCGTAAGACCGTTGATACCCTCAACGCCGGGGGCGATTAACTTTTCGCCGCGCAGAACCGCTTTGGAAAAGTTGCGGAAAATATTGATGTGCTGACCCACGAGCAGCAGGCGGTACACGTTTTTAAGCGAGCTCGTTTTATACCGTTTTGTGCTCTTCGGGATAAAGGGCATGAATTTTTTGTTCGTCTTATTAAATTCCGTTTCCTTCGTTTTCAATCGGTGAATTACCATGGTTTCCTTCGCCAGTTTTTGTTCGATGACAAGCTGACCGCCGTCACCGTCGATTTCCAGCCGGTTCGTACCCGGATAATCGTGCGTGGAGGTGATGAACACGCCGCTGGCGCCGTTTTCGTATTCCGTATAAAATGTCACGTCGTTTTCAACGGCAATATCGCGGTTGACGCCGACCTTCGCGTAACCGCGCACCGACTTCGGCATACCGCCCAGCCATTGAAATAAATCAAGCTGATGCGGGCACTGGTTTGTCAGCACGCCGCCGCCTTCCCCCGCCCAGGTGCCGCGCCATCCGCCCTGGTCGTAGTACGCCTGCGGACGGTACCAGTTTGTGATAATCCAGTTGATGCGCTTAATCTCACCCATTTCGCCGCTGTCAATAAACTTTTTCGCCTTGTTATAGAGCGGATTTGTGCGCTGATTATACATGATGCCAAAAACAAGCTCCGGTTTTGTCGCGGCGTATTCGTTCATCTCGCGGACTGCTTTTGTATAAACCCCCGCCGGTTTGTCTATCAGAACGTGTTTGTTTTGTTCAAGCGCCTTGACGGCGATTTCAGCATGAAAATAGTGCGGCGTGACGACGACGACGGCGTCAACATTTTCGTTTTTAATCAACTCGTGATAATCCTCGTAAACAGCGACATTTTTCAGGTTTTTCTGCGCCCACTCGCGCCTTTCGGGACTGATGTCGCAGACGGCGGTCAGCGACGCGTTTTTATCCAGTCCCTTTTGCAGCTTTTGCGCGTACATATGCCCCTGTTTGCCGATGCCGATGATTCCGTAACGAAGCTTTTTCATTTTGTACCTTCTTTATTATTTCTCGTATCTTCTAACAAAAGAATTCAAGTATTCATGCAGAAGTATACCATTCTTCATGCCCGAAAAGCAACAATAATCATTTATTTTATTGTTGAGGTGAGCAGTCTTTTATTTTTATCATTTTCATTGTATGAGCTCTATTGCCATAGCGCTTTAAATCGGTATATCTTTTTTTCTGAAATATTATTGCATTTTGCTTCATATTCCATTACAATATCATAAATGGGGTGTCAATATGTCCGACGAGGTCGTTCTGACCATTTATTATATCCGTCACGGGGAGTCATACGGCAACATAGGGAACAACGGCGGCGTTTTGGACTTTCCTTGGTCGCAAAGCGACCCGCCTCTGACCCCCGAGGGGAAGGAGCAGGCGGCGCTTGCGGCTGAGCGTATGGCGAAGGGGAAGCTTCACGCCGTCTATTCGAGTCCTTTGGAGCGCGCCGCTGAAACCGCTCACTTTACGGCGAAGCGGCAGGGAGACTTGCCGGTTATTCTGCTGCCTGATTTGTTTGAGCAGGGGACGCTGCCCGGGTATAAAGGGCATCCGCCGGAATACTTCAAAAAAAATTATCCGCTGTGCGTGCCGTGCCTTTCCGAACCGACCTTGACCGGCGGCGGACTGTCGCTGCCCGAGGAGACCTCTCAGATGACGCTCGAGCGGGCAAAGCGCTGCGTAAGTTTTTTGCGAAAAACTTACAGCGCGGGCGAGGAGATCGCTTTATTCTCCCACGGGACATTTTTCGGTTATTTTATCAGCGCGGCTTTGGGGCTCGCAATGCGCGAGGATTTGCGCTTTTCCTGTTATAACACGGGCGTGTCAAAATTCAAGTTCTATAACAACGGTACCGTCAAGCTCTCGTTTATGAACGATACCGCGCATCTGTTTCCCACAAAAAGCGATTTAACTTATACAATATAATAAGCAAAAGTAGGGGGAAAAATTATGGTTGATCTTTACTACCGGCAGGAAATCGAAACCGCTTCACGCGAGAA
>CAYYFY010000295.1:0-3342 GCA_964471035.1 uncultured Eubacteriales bacterium | reverse complement strand
CGGCGGCGCTGGGCAAAGTAAGTGTACGGCGCTAAAAGAATTTCTCGTTTTTTTCTGTCGGGGTACGAATCGAGTTGTAGTGCTACGCGTAACGCAATCTCGTATCCTTTAACCGGACAGCCGTCCAAAACCGGCTCATACGCGTATTCAATACCGTTTTTAACGTAAAACGTCAGCGCTTCGGGTATACCCATCAGATTTTTATAAATATAAATAAAAGGAACAACAAACAGGAGGATTCCAAACGTCTCCAGCGCAATGCGGATAATTACAAGAAATTCACTGTAATCTTCGTTCAGCGTCATTGCCGAAACAAATATAAGATTGCCGGTTACCGCGGCGGCTGCCGCAAAAAGCATATTCCGGCGCAGTTTATGAAGCCCTTCCTTCCCACTACGAAAAAGATTCCCGTTTAAGATGCGAAGGGCAGCGTTATATTCCCTGTAGGTAAATTTACGCTCCGCCGACGAGGATACAGTCGGCAAAGCGCCGTCGGAGAGACGCTCGAGCACGGCTTCTTCGGCCATCCTTGGCAAAGGTACCGCCATGGTAAATACAACGCCAAGTATAATGCCGGGAAGCAACGCCGCTTTTTCACCGAAAACCGGAGGTAAGTCAAGAAACGCGACGCAAACCGTACTGACAGTCAAAGAAACAAAAACAACGGCAAATCCAGTAATAATTTTCACCGCAGAGGCTAAACCGCCGGAAAATAAAGCGATGGCGCTGAACAACAGGAATAGCCCTAAGCCGATCAGTCCGGCGCGCAAAAAGACATTGCCTATGAGATTCGGAACCGCTATCAGAATAACGGCGAGAACGGCGGCAACGAAGAAAACCGCCGCGCAGATACGTTTGTTTTTTTCAAGCAAAGTTAGCATAGATTCCTCTTCGTTATTTATATAACGCAAGTTATTTTATTAGCGACCGCGTATTTATGCGCGGCGGAGTCCTTTTTACATGTTATGACAAAGCCCGCGAGCAGCACGTCGCCATAGTTGCCGGATTGGTAGCCGAAGGCGTGGCTGCCTATGGCAGTGACCGTATCGGGAACCGTGACCTTTTTGAGGGCGATGCAGCCGTAAAACGCGCTCGCGCCGATTTTATTGACGCTCTTGGGAATCGTCAGACCGGAGAGTGAGGCATTGTTCATAAAAGCCATGTCCGCGATGTTCACCGTGCCGCTCGGTATCGCGTAGGACGCGCTTCTTTTCCCTGTCGGGTACGCTGCAAGCGTCTTTTTGTCCTTACTGAACAGTACGCCGCTGATAGCCGTAAATTTCGTATTTTCCTTAGCAACGGAAAACGACACCAGTCCATAACAGTCACCAAACGCGCCCGCGCCGATTGCGGTGACACCCGATGGTACGGCAAACGATTTTATGCCGGAAAACCGGAACGCCTCGTCCGCGATGGTGGTGACGCTCGTCGGGAGCGTGACCTTGCTTATAAAGACACAGCCAGAAAACGCGTTTTTCTCAATTTTGGTCACGCCGGATAAAACGGTATAGGAACTTGACTTCCCCGCCGGACAACGGACAAACACTTTTTTATACTTGCTGTACAGCATCCCGTCCCGTGCGGAATAAACAGTATTCGCGCTGTTCACGGCAAACGTTTTTAAGTTAAAGCAATTTTCGAACGCTTTAGCGGCGATTGCCGTGACGCCGGACGGTATTGTCACAGACGTTATACCAGCGCCGCTGAAAGCGTAATCGGCAATCTTCGTCACGCTGTTCGGTATAACGACTGTGGGAATGTATGTGCAGTTTAAAAACGCGGACGCGCCGACTGTCCTGACACCCGATACGATCGTATACTTTCCGGTTTTTCCCTCCGGACAGCGGACGATGACGTTTTTACCTTTGCTGTACAGAACGCCGTCAATACCTCGATACGCGGTATTTTTACCGTTGACGGAGATGCTTTTTAATGTAAAGCAATCGTCGAAAGCGCTGACGGCTATAGAGGAAACGCTTCGCGGAAGACTGACTGTTTTTATCCCGAGCGAGGCGAACGCGTAGGCGGAGATTGTTTTCACGCCGGACGGTATCGTCAGGGATGTAATCTCCGTGCAGTTCTTAAAGGCAAACGCGCCAATCACCGAAACGCCGGAGGGAATCGTAAATGCGCCCTTTTTCCCCTCGGGACAGCGGACGAGCGTTTTCATGCTCTTGCTGAACAGCACGCCGCTCTTTGACGCAAAGACGGTATTGCCGCTGCTTACGGCAATAGAGGTAAGGAAGGGACAGTCGGTGAAAGCGTCGGCAGTGACAGACTTTGCTTTAGCGGGCAGTTTGACGCCGGTTACATAGTAACAGTCGGAAAACGCCCCCGCGGCGATGCCGGTCACCGTTTTTTTGTCTATCGACGCCGGAATTGTCAGCGAACCCTTCGCCGCCTTGCTGCAGGATGTGATGACAATGCCGCCGCTGCCGTCGCTTTTATACGTATATACGGAGCTTGCCGCCATACCGGTCAGCGGCAGTCCTGCTGTAAAAACCGTAAGAATAAGTAAAACCAAAAACAGTTTTTTCACGAATTATCTCCTCCGTTAACAAATAAGTTTAGTTTGACTTTAACGTCGCAACGACGATATCCGGCCGATTGAAAACGCGCGCCGGCAACACGCTGTTGCCCAGTCCCCTGCTGACTATAAGCGTCGTATCGCCCTTCGTATACATTCCGGCGTCATATTTCGGAAAAAAGCCGTGCTCGGGCGACAACAGCCCGCCGATAAGCGGAAGCCGCATCTGCCCGCCGTGTACATGGCCGGAAAAGACGAGATCGACTTTGGCGGAAACGAAGCTGTCCATATACTGCGGTTTGTGGGCGAGCAGTACGGTCAGCGTATTGTTATCGGGAAGCTCTGTCATCAGATGCTGGAGCGCAGTGCCGGAGATATTCAACTCGTCAATCCCCAAAAGATAAAACGCATCGTCCCCGCGCTCCAACGCCACGCAATCGCTATGAAAAATGACCGCACCCGCCGCCGTTATGCCGCCGAACAGCTCGTTTTGCTCGTCGGCGGAAAGAAGTGTTTCGTGATTGCCGGACACATAGTATACCGGCGCTATTAAAACCGCGCCCCGAATGAATTCCAGCGCCGGCTCTGGTTTTGTTTTAAACCCGTCCACAATATCGCCGGTGACGACAATTATATCCGGTTCTTCCGCGCGCACGGCGGAAAGCAAACGCTCCTGATTATCGCCGAACCGTTTATTGTGCAAGTCGGAAATCTGGACGATTTTATAGCCGTCAAGCCCCTTGCCGATCTTTTCGGACGCGTATTCGTACCGCGACACGGTCAGGTCGTTGTTCTGCCAGACACAGAACGCCGTG
>CAYYFY010000294.1:0-3352 GCA_964471035.1 uncultured Eubacteriales bacterium | reverse complement strand
GCTGTAGTATCCGACGACGGCGTCCGGATCAAAATGATCGACTTCACGCATTTCCGTGTCGTCGGGCAACTCCGGAATGGCGCTTGAGGAGCTGATGTACACCAGTTTTTTGACTTTATTCTTTACGCATTGGTCGATAATATTTTGTGTACCGACTACGTTGACGTCATGGACCTTTTGGTCATACTCCGGCTCGAGCGTCACAAGCCCCGCGCTGTGGACGACATAGACATCGATACCTTCGTCTGTCCTGAAAAACTTTTCCAGACAGGTTATATCGAGAATATCCCCGCAGGAAATCTCAACCTCTTTACCGACGCGCGCCTTTGACGGGTTGCGTATCAGCGCACGCACCCGCTCGCCTCTGCTTATCAGCTCACGGCAAACGCTGCCGCCGATGTTTCCCGTCGCGCCGGTCAATAGAAAAATTCGTCCGTCTGCAGTTGTTTCTGACATTGATTTCGCTTCCTTTCAGCCAACAGTATACTCAATCATTATGAAAAAGTCAATATGACGGCGATACGCACTTTATGAATTTTATATAAAATGTATTACCTCCGCCCGTGTACACGCTTTCAAATCCTTCTCAGACATACGATACCATTCGAGAAAACGGCTCTCCGTGACGATTTCCAGATTTTCCATCGGTTCGCGCATGGAAAGATTCCTTTGGGCTTTGTATTTCCTCGCCTCATAGACAGTGTTTTTCAGGCTCTCTCCGAACGCGATCAGATTCTCGTCGACAGGCTCCTCCTTTTCCCACAGTGACAGATGGATCGACAAGGCGTCCTCATGCCTGACAAAAAAGCTCTGATACAGAAACTCGGTGATATGCGGCACATAGGGGGCATACAGCTTCAGAATGCCGCGCAGGGCGTGATACAGCGCGTATTGACCGCTGCGGCGCTCTTTTACGCCATGAATTTCAGGACTGTACAAGCGTTCCTTGACAATCTCTATATAATTATCGCAAAAATCCTTCCAGAACAGCTCGTCAATCTCGTGCCGCGCGGAGCCGATCTCATATTCGTTCAGATACAGCGCCGCCCCTTGCGCCGTCTGTTTGACGCGCTCTAAAATCCAGCGGTCTGCCGGCAGCAGTTCAACCGGACGGTTCAGGTCAATATTCTCTAAATGCGATACACAAAAGCGAGCGGCGTTCCAGAGCTTTGTGATAAAGCGCCGCGCGGCGGACAGTTCATCCGGCTCAAAGAGCGTGTCAGTGCCAAGCCTAGCGCTTGCCGACCAATACCTCATCACATCCGCTCCGTTCGCCTCAATCAGCGCCTGCGGCGACGAATCGGCATTTCCCTTGGATTTGCTGATTTTTTCTCCCTTTTTAGCCAGCACGAAGCCGCAGATCATGATGTCTCTCCACGGCAGGTTTCCGGTATGGTACAGGCTGCGTACGATCGTATAAAACGCCCATGTCCGGATAATTTCATGCGCCTGTGTGCGCATACTCATCGGCAGAAGCCGTTCGGTTTTGTCGTCCGGCTCGCCCGCTTTCGCGTTGATAAAGGGCGTCAGCGACGAAGTCGCCCAAGTGTCGAGCACGGCGGTCTCCGGAATAAACTCCGCGCAGCCGCACGCGCATATACCGTCATACGGCGTCTGTTTAGGGTCAACCGGAAGCTGCTCCTCCTTGGCGTAAGCCGGACGGCGGCAGTCCTTACAATACCATATCGGAAGCGGTACGCCGAAATAGCGCTGACGGGAAACGCACCAGTCCCATTTCAGGTTTTCCACCCACGCGATGTACCGCGCTTTCATAAAGGACGGGTACCAGTTGATTTCCTCTCCCGCCTTGAGATACCGCTCCTTATCGGTCAGCACATCGATATACCACTGACCGGACGGGATGATCTCGATCTCCTCCCCGCAGCGCTCATGCACGGCGACCGCGTGACGGACCGGTTCGGATTTTAAGAGCAAGCCGCGCTCAAAAAGCAGCCGGACGATTTCTTTTCTGGCAGCCCTGACCGGCAGTCCGCCTATAAACGGGACGCTTTCGTCAATGCGTCCGTCCGGCAAAATGATCTTACGGTAAGATAAACTGTATTTCGCCGCCCAACGCGTATCCGTGGTATCGCCGAAGGTGGCGCACATGACGACCCCCGTCCCTTTCTCTGGGTCGGCAAACTCGTCGCTTAAAACGGGAATGTCGCAGTCATACAACGGCACGCGCGCGGTTTTGCCGATATGCTCTCTATACCGGTCATCTTCGGGATGAACAAACAGGCAGACACAGCCGTACAGCAGTTCCGGACGCGTTGTGGCGACGGCGAGCGGCGCGTTACCGACGGTAAACGGAATATGGACGAACGCGCTGTCGGCGTCGCAAACATCCAGCTCCGCCTGCGCGACGGAGGTCTGGCACTGCGTACACCAGAGCACCGGCGATTCTTTATAATAGGCGTTGCCGTTTTTTGCAAGCTCAATGAACAGCCGCTGGGAGATACGCTGCGCCAAGGGACCGACGGTCTCATACCGCAGCGACCAGTCGCACGAAAAGCCGAGCGACCGCCACAGTGCCTCAAACTGAGCTTCATAAGCCGACGCCGTTTGCCGGCACACCTTTGTGAACTCCGCGCGCGGGACGTCCGCCGCGCGGATACCCCTTTCCCGCTCGACAAGGCGCTCGGTCGGCAGCCCGTTGTCGTCAAATCCGAACGGATAAAACACGTTGTATCCCCGCATTCTTCTGAAACGGGCGACGATCTCCGCTTGCGTGTAAGAAAAAATATGCCCGATGTGCAGGCTGCCGCTGACCGTCGGCGGCGGGGTGTCGATAGAATAAATTTCACCCTTACGATTTGGGTCAAACGCGTATAAGGCGTTTTCTTCCCAGAACCGCTGCATAGCCTGCTCGATCTCCTGCGTCTGATAATGCTTTTCCATAGTGGTACCCCCTAAATTTACGAATACAATACAAAAAACCCGCCCTGAACGTTTGGTTCAGGACGAGCTTAGAGCCCGCGGTACCACCTGAAATTCGGGAGAAAACTCCCGCGCTTAGCCGGTACGGAGCATATGCCCGATACCGATTCCCTTTTTACGGCGGAAAATCCGGCGGAGTCTACTAAGGCGAAGCCCGTTCGGTCCGCGGCTCAAAGGCGACTTCAATGAACCCTTTGCGAAGACTTACACCAACCGTCTTCTCTCTGCGCCGCGGGAATTCATTTACTGCTCCTCGTCAAAGCCTTTTGTATTCGTTTGTGTCATCATAGGTTATTTTACCCCGCGTGTCAAGAAAAATAAAAAATTTTTTCTTTTCTATTGACATTTTTGGTTTATTGTTATAAACTGAAATCAAGGTTTACTGTTATAAACCTTCGGGAGGTATTCTGAT
>CAYYFY010000293.1:0-3355 GCA_964471035.1 uncultured Eubacteriales bacterium | reverse complement strand
TCAGCGGGTAGCGGTAGATGCCCACAGCCGCGGCGGTCCCGATAACTGTCGCGAAAAGAGAGGATACGACGGCGATAATGATGGTATTGCGAAACGCACTCAGCGCCGCGTCGTCATTTAACAGCTCGGTATACCAGTGCAGGGTAAAGCCCTCAAATACCGCGGTGCTGCGGCTGCTGTTGAAGCTGAACAGCACGAGCATAAGGATGGGGGCATAGAGGAATATAAAAACCAACGCTGTATAAATTTTACCGGCTGTTTTCTTTTTCGCCATTCCATCACCGCCTTTTTATTCAAACCAAACTCAGACGATTACTTCACCGTTTTCATCGGAAAACTTATTCATTACCGCGAGGGAAATGAAAATTAGAATCATCAGAACAAACGAAAGCGCCGCGCCGAGATTGAAATTATTGCTCGTCTGGAACTGCATCTCGATAATATCGCCGATGAGCGTCGTCGAGGTGCCGCCGAGCTTTTTTGAAATATAGAATGTACTGACCGAAGGTACGAACACCATCGTAACGCCCGAAACGATGCCCGGAACGCTCAAGGGCAGAATCACGCCCTTGAACACGGTGACGCGGCTGCCGCCGAGGTCCTGCGCAGCTTCTATCAGTGAGGAATCGATCTTCGTCATGACCGAGTAGAGCGGCAGGATCATATACGGCAGATAATTGTAGACCATGCCGAGCACAACCGCGCCGCGCGTATTGATCATGTGCAGCGGCTCCATATTGAGAAAGCCCGTGACAAAGGAGTTGAGCACCCCTGTATCCTCAAGAATCGCCATCCACGCGTAGGTGCGGATGAGGAAATTCATCCACATCGGCAGCATAATCAGCATGATGAGCGTCCTCTGCGCCGACGCGCCGGAGGTGGCGATGATGTAAGCAATCGGAAACGCGACGACAAGACAAATAGCCGTCGCCTGAATCGCGAGCCAAACGGACAGAAGAATCGTATCGGTGTAGTCGGGGATTTCTAAAATGTTGGTCAGTGTAAACGCACCGGCGGCGTCTGTAAAGGTGTAATACACAACCATAAACAGCGGCGCGATAATAAAAATAGCCGCCCAGGCAATATACGGCGTAGAAAAAAGGCGCGCCGTTATCGTTTTACGATTGCTTGTCAAAACATTTCACCCTTCTTGCGTTATTCCTCATTTTCCAGTACAATGGACGCGTCCGACATCTCCTCAAATTCTTCGCTGAAGGAGCTGTAGTCGCCGTAAAGTCCGGAGTATTCCGACTTTTTCATGATATGAATCGCGTCCGGCTCGACGTTCAGGCTGATGACCGAGCCCGGCGCCTGATAATCAGTGGACTGGATCATCCATTTAAATCCCTTGATCTCCACAATGATTTCATAATACACGCCCCTGAAAGTGACTGAGGTCACCTTACCGGCAATCATGGATTTATCCGCAGGTACGACGTCAACATCCTCAGGACGCACGACGACGTCAACCTTTTCGTCAACCCCGAAACCTTTGTCTAAGCATTTGAAGCGATGCCCCGCCATTTCTACCCAGAAATCGGCGTGCATGACGCCTTCTATGATGTTGCTCTCACCGATAAAATCGGCGACAAACGCGTTTTTTGGTTCATTGTACACGTCCGTCGGCTTGCCAATCTGCTGAATCTTGCCACCTTCCATAACCACGACCGTATCGGACATCGACAGCGCTTCCTCCTGGTCGTGCGTTACATAAATAAAGGTTATTCCGAGGCGTTTTTGAATATTCTTCAGCTCTACCTGCATATCCTTGCGCAGCTTTAAGTCGAGCGCGCCCAAGGGTTCGTCGAGCAGGAGCACGCGCGGGTCAACCGCCAGCGCCCGCGCGATGGCGACGCGCTGCTGCTGTCCGCCGGACAGCGACCCGATTTGGCGCTTGCCGAAGCCCTTTAAGTTGACGAGCTCAAGCATCGCGGCGACCTTATCTCTGATCTGCTTTTCAGGCAGCTTTTGTACGCGCAGGCCGAACGCGACATTTTCATAGACGTTCAGGTTCGGAAACAGCGCATAACGCTGAAAAATGGTGTTGACCTGCCTCTTGTGAGGCGGTACACCATTGATCTTTTTACCTTCAAAAAAAACCTCGCCCGCGTCCGGCTCCAAAAAGCCGGCGATGATACGCAGGGTCGTGGTCTTTCCGCAGCCGGAGGGTCCGAGCAGAGTGATAAACTCCTTGTCGCGGATATACAGGCTTATATTATCCAAAACCGTTTCGCCGTTAAAGGCGACGGATATGTTTTTTAAGTCAATAATGACGTCGGACAATTATGCAGCCCCTCTCCTACGAAGATTTTAGATGTTAGATATTAGATTTTAGATTTAAAAGGGAAATCGCGGAGCGATTTCGAATGGCGGGTGCTTTGCAACTAATATCGTAGAAAACAGTAAATATACTATAGAGAAAACATTCACGATTGTCAAGTAAAAATACAAATTTTGTCGATAGAAACACATCATTTTTAGTTACCGCCTATGAAAGCAGCAGCTTGTCGTCGGCTTCATCCGAGCCGCTGACAAGGGTGAACATTTCCAGAAGCTTTTCAATGGTGAGCTCCCTTTTTTCCTCGCCGCCGATGTCCAGCACGACGCGTCCCTCGTAGAGCATGATAAGTCTGCTTCCGAAGGCGATGGCGTCTTTCATATTATGGGTGATCATCATCGTGGTCAGGCTCTCTTTATGTATCATTTCCTGTGTGATTTTCAGCACGTTCGCCGCTGTTTTCGGGTCTAAGGCGGCGGTATGCTCGTCGAGCAGTAAAAGCTTCGGTTTTTTTAGTGTTGCCATGAGCAGGGTAAGCGCTTGCCGCTGACCGCCTGAAAGCAGCCCGACCTTTGTCGTAAGGCGGTTTTCGAGGCCCAGTCCCAGTCCTTCTAAAAGCTCGCGGTAACGCTCCCGCTCGCCGCCGGTGATGCCCCAGCGAAGCCCGCGGCGTTTTCCCCTGCGCAGAGCCAAAGCCAGATTCTCCTCGATGCCCATACTGGCGGCGGTCCCCATCATGGGGTCCTGAAATACCCTGCCGATAAACGCCGCGCGCTTATAATCGGGCAAACGCGTCACGTCGCTGCCATCTATACGGATTTCGCCCGCGTCCACGGGATACACGCCCGCGACGGCGTTGAGCATGGTGGACTTCCCCGCCCCGTTGCCGCCGATGACGGTAATAAACTCGCCTTCGGAAAGCGAAAGGGAAAGGTTTTTCAAGGCGACCTTTTCATTCACGCTGTTGGCGTTGAAGGTCTTGCTGATGTTTTTGAGCTCAAGCATTGCCGACGCCCCCTTTCCGTTTGCGCGGCGCGGAAAAACGGCTGCGCTTCCACTACGGCACGGCAAGAAATA
>CAYYFY010000292.1:0-3366 GCA_964471035.1 uncultured Eubacteriales bacterium | reverse complement strand
ATACGGTGTCGCCACCACTGGATTTTGAGTCCAGCACGTCTGCCAATTCCATCACACCGGCAACGCGTAATGATTATAGCCGATGGCGGCGAAAAAATCAAGTATGAATTTTTTGTTTGTTGAATTTTTTATTTGACTGAACAGGAAAAAAGCGGTATACTAAATGCCGAAAAAGGGGGGCTGTCCATGAGGGTATACCACGGGGACATCATCACCGTAAACAGGGAGAATTCCGTAAGGAAATACCTTGTCGAGGACGGCGGAATAATCGTTTACACGGGCGATACGCTTCCCGAAGAATACAAGAACATAAAAACCGTTGAACTCGGCGAGGGTGCTTTAATGCCCGCCTTTGCCGATACGCATGGTCATTTCGCCTCGTTCGCGATGCTCGCGGCGACCTTAAAGCTGGGCAAAGCCAAAAGCAACGCCGAGATTATTGAAATTCTTAAAGAGGCGGACATGACCTTGCCGCCAAAAAAGACCATACTCTGCTTCGGGGCGTCGCCCAAGGTCGCCGAGGGCAAGCTGATTGAAAAATCGCAGATCGACGCGGCTGTCCCCCGCCGCACGGTGCTGATCATCTGCGGCGACGGGCATACGGCTGTACTCAATCAAAAAGCGCTCGACAAAATGCCCGAAAAAGTCCGCTGTGCCAACGGTTATAACGGAGAGACCGGCATACTGATGCACGAGTGCTTTTACCGCGTAACCGACAATATCTTAAAGATCATCAACCCCTTTGACGCCCTGCAGGCGTTTCAGGACGCTCTGGACGTGTACATGGAAAGAGGCTTCGGCCTCATCTGCGCAGAGGGCGGCACGGGTATTCCGTTCGATCTTGACATCGATCTGCTGGGGTGGCTTTACCGCGGACAGAAAACCGGCGCGCAGATGCGTCTGTTCATCCAGTCGTTTGATATACATAAGGCGAAAAAACGCGGCATACCGCGGCTGGGCGGCTGCTTTGAGTGCGCTCTCGACGGCAGCGTCACCTCCGCCGACGCCGCGTTTTCTAAAAGCTATGAGGGCACCGACAGCCACGGTATCCTATACCACACCGACGAGGAGCTGTACGAAAAAATCAAGAAAATCCATTTGGCGGGGCTGTCATTTCAGATGCACGCCATCGGAGATCTGGCGGTCATGCAGGCGGCGCGCACGTATAAGCGCATTCTGGACGAGTACCCGCGGGAGGATCACCGCCACGGCGTCATCCACGCGTCGTTTATTCCCGATGAAGCGATGGACATCTTTGAAAAGTATAAAATCCAGATTATCGGTCAGCCCGCGTTTATCGAGCTGCAGGAGGAGAATTACGACTATATGTACGGGCTGCTCGGCGAGCGCGTCTGGAGCGCCGAACCGCACAGCGAGATCATTCGCCGCGGCATCATTTTTTCGGCAAGCTCGGACTGTCCGGTCACCTTCCCCGACGGCTTAGCCTCTATCCATTGGATGGTCAATAACTTAAACACGCCGCACCGCGTCGATCTGACAAACGCCATCCGCATCTGCACCGTCAACGGGTATTACAGCACCTTCGACGACGACAAACGCGGCAGCCTCGAGGTTAGAAAATACGCCGATATGGTCCTCCTCGACAAAAATCCGTATAACGTCGAAGCGAGTGCCATCAAAGATATTCGGGTCTTAAAAACCTTCTTCGCCGGACAGGAATGGCAAAAGAAAAATAAAAAAGCACTCGGCACACTGCTTTCGGGCATGATTAAAAATAAGGACAGGAAGTTGTGATTATGGGACTGCTGTATAAGGTCAAAGCCAAATTGTACTACACAAAGCTGACAGAAGAAGCTGTCGCCATCGACAAAAAAATTGGCGGCAAGTCGCTGGTTGACGACATCGTCACAGAGTTTTCGGATCAGGGCGCCCACGACACGCAGAGCACCGACTACCGTATCCTCGACAATCTGTTTACGCATATCACTCTATCGGACGACGACAAATGCGCCGACATCGGCTGCGGGCTGGGTCGCGTGCTCAGCTACCTGATTACGGAGAAGAATTTTATCGGACAGCTCGTCGGTATCGAGCTGTCCGAGACGGTCGCCGCCGCGGCGCGCGAGCGGTTCAAAGAGTATCCGCAGGTAACTGTCATCGCCGGAGACGCCGTCGAAAACATTCCCGCGGACGCAACGGTTTTCTATCTGTTCAATCCCTTTGAAAATGATGTACTCGTCCGGTTCCTCGACCGCTTTGAGCAGGTCGTCAAGCATCCGGCGGTCATTTTATACGTTTTTCCGATTTTCGGGCGCACCATCGCCGAACGGGAGAAATTCACGCTGCGCGAGCGCTTCGTCATCGACCGCCCGTACATAGACCGAGAGGCGAGCGCGGCGATATTCGACTTTATCCCTTAACGAAAGATTTATAAGTACGGTTTCAGCTTTTCAATAAGCTCCTCCCGGTGCGTTTTGATAAATTCTTTTTTGTTATTTCCGTTTATATATCGATAATATGACTTTTATTGATAAAATAAGCATTCCGGTTCGTGGTCGTCGACGACTCCGACCGCCTGTAAGTAAGAATAGATAATCGTCGTGCCGACAAAGCGCATACCGTGTTTTTGCAAATCCTTTGAAACGCGGTCGGACAGCGGCGTGTGCGCGTAAAATGTCCCGTCGGGATTTTTGACGGTCTTCCCGTCCGTAAAGCCCCAAAGATAATTTGAAAAGCTGTCGTATTCGCTTTGGATGTCCATAAATACGCGGGCGTTTTGTATGGCGGCGGCGATTTTGCGGCGGTTACGCACGATACCGGCGTCATTCATCAGCGCCGCCGTTTTTTCGTCGCCGTAGGCGGCGATTTTTTGATAATTGAAATCGTCAAAGGCTTTTCTGAAATTTTCGCGTTTATTGAGAATCATCAGCCATGAAAGCCCCGCCTGAAAGCTCTCAAGGAGAAGCATTTCAAAGAGCTTTGCATCATCGTAAACGGGAACGCCCCATTCTTCGTCGTGGTAGCGGCGATAGTTATCCGGCACGTTCTGTGCCCACCGGCAGCGTTTAGCGGTATCCATATTCAAGGCTGCTCCGGCACGGGTTTGTCCTCGGTCGGCGATTCAATCGAGATGACATTGTTCCTCGGATAGTGGCTCCAGTGCATCTTAAAGCACTTGCAGACGTCCTCGACCGGTACATAGAGCTGACCGCGGTCGGCGCGCCGAACGGGTCCTTGCAGTACGCGCTCTCCCCTGTCGGTCTGCGCCTTATCGCTGTTTTCGGTAAAAGTCGCTTTTCGTCCATAGACCGACAGTGTCACCTTATTAGGCTCCATAACAGCGTCGCCGCCGATATAGCGGACGAGCACGGCCACGAACCAGCCGCGGGCCACGGTCACGACCAT
>CAYYFY010000291.1:0-3371 GCA_964471035.1 uncultured Eubacteriales bacterium | reverse complement strand
GCCACCGCCGCCTCAGACATGCTCATGAAGCAGATCGACCAGAACGGCGGCAGCGTAGCGGAATCAGTGTGATGACCGCCGCCTGTACGAAATACGATATGTAACAGGACGCGCGTGTGAGCGTATAGCGTTTGGTTTCGTTCATGCTCTTCTATTTCCTTGTCTGTATTTGGCGGCCTGCGCGACGGCCAACGCGTCGCAGCGCTCGTTTTCGGGGTGACCGTCATGTCCCTTTACTCTGCGGATGTCGAGTAAATGGGTTTCGCTAAGGGTCAGAAGAACTTCCCACAGGTCGGCGTTCAGCGCGGGCTTGTTATCGGATTTTTTGATCCAGCCGTTATTCTTCCACGACTTTGCCCAGCCCTTAGAGAGCCCGTCGGCGACGTAGGAGGAGTCGGTGCACAAAATGACCTTGCACGGCTCCTTCAAGGCTTTCAGCCCCTCGATGACGGCGGTCATCTCCATACGGTTATTCGTGGTTTCCCTTTCGCCGCCGGAAAGCTCTTTTTCTATGCCCTGATACCGCAGAATAGACGCCCAGCCTCCCGGTCCGGGATTGCCGCTGCACGCGCCGTCGGTATAAAGCTCCACAGTCTTCCTATTCATCCATACCTCCATTTCAATAGCGAACCGCCGGTTCCTTAAACCTAGCCCCTAGCCCCTAGCTCCTAGTCCCTATTCTATCATATCACGTAAAAATTTCAAGTTATCTTTCATTTAGATTTTTCAAACAGTGTTTAAGTTATGATTTTTTGGCAATACTTCCTCTAGATTAATGTATTTTAGGGGGAATTGTCTTGAAGGCAGTCATCATGGCCGGAGGCGAGGGGAGCAGGCTGCGGCCGTTGACCTGTACCCTGCCAAAACCCATGGCGAGGCTCTGCGGTACGCCCGTGCTCGTCTATATCCTTGATCTGCTGTCCGCCGCGGGGTTTACTGAGGTTACATTGACGCTGAAATATATGCCGCAGGCGGTCATCGAATATTTCGGCGACGACGAGTATAAGGGGATGAAGCTCGAATATGTCATCGAGGACGCTCCGCTCGGGACGGCGGGAAGCGTTAAAAACGCGCTGGCTGACAGCACAGAGAGCGTTCTTGTCATCAGCGGCGACGCGATGTGCGATTATGCATTGAAAGAAATTATAGACGCGCATGAAAACAGCGGTGCCGACGCGACAATTGTCTGCACGCGCGTCGACGATCCGCGGGAATACGGGCTTTTGCAGGTTGATGAAAACGGTTTCGTGACGGGTTTTCTCGAAAAACCCGCGTGGAGTCAGGCAAGCTGCGATCTGGCCAATACCGGCATCTATATTTTAGAGCCGTCCTGTTTTTCAGAGATACCGTCGAATATCGCGTATGACTTCGCTTCCGAGCTGTTTCCGAAGCTGCTGTCGCAGGGCAAACGGCTGAAGACCTGTCTGCCGACGGGGTATTGGTGCGACATCGGCGACCTCTTTTCCTACCGTCAGTGCCAGATCGATATGCTTTCAGGCAAAGTCGAATGCGGCATCAAAGCGGTCGCGCAGGGCATATTCGCCAAGGGATCGCTGCCTAAGGGCGATTTTGTCGTTGTGCCGCCCTCGTATATCGGACAGAATGTCCAGATCGAAAACGGCGCGGTCATAGGACCGGGCAGCGTTATTGACGACAACTGCCTAATAGGCGCGGGCAGCAAGGTGCGCGAGTCGGTCGTCCTCGAGAATGCTTATGTCTCCTCGCGCTGCGTCGTCAACGGCGCTATTGTGTCGTCGGGGGCGTCGGTTAAACGGGGCGCGTCGCTGTATGAGGGCAGCGCGATAGGTTCGGACGCGGTCATCGGCGAAAACGCCGCGGTCGGGACAAACGTCCTCATCTGGCCCGGGCGGGAGGTACACAGCGGCGTGACGGCAAAGGAAAACCTGAAATATGGTACCTGCTCCAAAATCATGCTCATTGACGACGGGCTTGAGGGCGATTTTGGCGTGGAGCTGACGCCGGAGCGCGCCGCCTCCTTGGGCAGCGCGGTCGGCAGCGTCGGGGAAAATATCCGCATAGGTATCGGTACCGATGGCTGCGTCAATTCCGAAGCGCTCAAATACGGCATCTTAGGCGGTCTCATTTCCTGCGGTGCGCGGGTCTGGGATTTCTCGGCGTGCTTTGAGGCGCAAATGTATTTTTTCACGGCGTTTTGCGGACTGTCGCTGGGTGTTTATATCGCCGGAGGCGAAAGCGGGACGTCGATCAAGCTGACCGAAAAGGGCGGACTGTCGCTGACGCGGAGTACGCAGAGGGAGATTGTCGGCAGGCTCAGTAAAGGCGAGTACAACCGCTGCACCGGGGCGCAGTGCAAGACGGTCACGGATATGCAGAGCGTCGGTATGATGTATATGCGCGAGCTGTGCGCGCAGGCGAAGCACGAACTGACAAAGACGGAGATTTCGGTTATCTGTTCGGACGCGCGCATCGACGATGTGATGGCGCACGCGCTCGAACGGCTCGGCTGTGTTCAGGGCACGGACGATCTCGTCGTCAGAATCAGCGGCGGCGGCACGCGCGCGTCGATTTATGAGAAGGGCGCCGGTTTTTCGTTTGAGAAGTTATTGGCGGTCGTCGCCTACCATGAACTGAAAAGCGGCGCGGACGTCGCGCTGCCGTGGGACGCCCCACAGATCATCACGAGTCTCGGCGGGGAATTGGGACGCCGCGTGCTGCGGTATGCGGATAACGCGGTTAAAGACACCGACGCTCAGGCGCGGGAGACGGGCAACAGGCAGCTTTGGGCGCGCGACGCTCTGTTTTTGACAATCCGCGTTTTGTCCGTCATGCGCGAACGTCAGATGACGCTCATGGAGCTGGTTGCCGAATTGCCGGAGTTTTACGTCGCGCGTAAAAAGGTGGACATCGACGTCTCGCCCGCGAAGCGTTCCAAGAAGCTTCTCGACGAGCGCTTTAGCGGCGGCAACAGCGAGGGCGTAGTCTTTTCCGGCGACAAGGGACACGCGAGAGTCAAGGCGGAAAGCTCGGGCGGAGCGTTGAGGATTATCACAGAGGCGCTGACGCTTGAGGCGGCAGAGGAACTGTGCGAGGATATTGAATCAATTATTCGGCGGATTTCTCTTGACATTAAGGGAGATAAATAGTAAAATAATTCTCTAAACTATGATAAGATTAAAACCTTAATATATAATCAGAATTGGAGAAATTATGCAAAACAGCAGAACCGGCGCGCCGAAAAGAAGCGCGCCGAAACAGACGTCGCTTGCCAAAATGGCTGACGGTGCGGCAGTTACGACCAAAAAAACGACCAAATACGGCAAGGTACAGCCCGCGAAAACATTTGCGACGCCCGTGAAAATCGCCTTTTTAGGCGGGCTCAATGAGGTCGG
>CAYYFY010000290.1:0-3376 GCA_964471035.1 uncultured Eubacteriales bacterium | reverse complement strand
CAACGGCGGTTATGACAATGTCCTCGACGCCGCGTCGGTCATGGGTAAGGTGCTCGACACCGTCTATGCCCCCATAGAGGAAAACACCGCCGTCTACGACAGCTTATACGCCGAATATAAAACGCTCCATGACTATTTCGGCAAAGGCGAAAATGATGTCATGAAGCGTCTGAAAACGATTAAAAAAGTCCGTCAGTAAAGCATAATTCCAACCGTCATGATGACGATACAGATCAAAAAGTAACCGTGTACGGTCCCCACTTCTCCGGAGAACAGATACTTACACAAGGACGAATCCTTGCGTCCCTTGCGTTTGTTGCTGTTTTTCGGGAGCAGTGTGCCAAGCGTAATGATCTCATAAACGACACCGTATAACAGAAGGGTCTGCAGAAGGGTAAATGTATAGTCGGAAATAAACTGTACGGCAATGGCTCCGATACCGAGAATGGAAAAAACAATTTTCCAAACGCTCGTGTGCCGGAGCTTTTTGTCCGGCTCAAACGCCGTTTCCTGCGCGATGACCCAGAAGAGCGTAAAGAACGAGGAGAGCACAGCCAGCATTCGGTTGCCTAAAAACACAAAGAGGAGCGGCAGAATCGCATAGATCGGGAACTCCAGCGCTTCAAATACGATTTTAATTTTTTTCGATGAGACAAAGTAGTGAATTATATCTATGGCGAGAATGCCTAAAAACGCGTAAGCGAGCGGTTTTTCAAGGTTCGGCAGGGGATTCCAGAACGCTTCCGTGTGCAGAGCCGAAAATTGTTTGTAAAACAAGACGATTCCGAGCGACGCGCCAAGTCCCCCGAACGCGCCCAAAACACATTCCATCACCTTCCAGCCGCCGATATACGGCTTTCCCCAGAACCGTCCGAAGGCGCTTTTCGCCCCGGCGGCATACTGCTGGCAGTAAACCTGCATCAATTGACCGACAATCCAGCCAACTCCGCCGAAAAGGCCACAGAACAGACTGTAGGAAATAGGGAAAGCGAGCTTTTTGAAGATTGAGACGAGCATGAGTACAAGAAAAATACCAAACAGCGCGCCCCAGCTCTCCTGACGCGTGAGTGAAAAATAGATTTTCGGAAACTTGCCGTTCTTCGGATTGAGAGGTCTGTTGAATATGAAGTAAAAGCCAATCATGGATACCGGCATAATCGCGAATATCGCAGCAATCTGACCGACCGTGAAATATTTTCCGGTCAGAGCGGCGAGCCCCAGTCCGACAAACGCGCCGAAGATGCTAAACCAAAGAAATCCCTTGACAAAAAGGGCTATCAGCCCTTTTTTCATGTTGAGCGCCGGACGGCTGTTCATGGTGAGTCCCAAAGTCTCGCCGTATGTATCGCAGCCGCCGAAGAACATTCCGGCTGAACCAAGCGCCGCCAGAAAAAAGAAGTTTTCGCGCAGATAAGCCGACCCCGAAAAGACGGCGATGAGCAGTCCCATAATCGCGCCGGGGAGCATCGCGCCCTTTTCGCCGCCGATGGTGGTGCCGCGCAGTCCCCAACCGTAGGATACGGAAACGACAGAGAGTAGAATGAATGGGATTGCAATAGAGAATGGCATCAATATTCCCCCTAATGATATTAGATATTAGATGTTAGGTGTTAGATTTAAAGGAACCTATGGTTGGTATTATTTTAATAGTTTACCCATCGCCACACCGGTTTTTTTAGAATGCAGTTCATCAAAATGATTTTTCCTGTAAAAATTTTGCCCGCGCCCGTTTTCCTTGCCGACAATCAGCATGACGCCTTGTGCACCCTTCTCTTTGACGTTTTCGCAAAAGCGGGTGATGAGCTGCGAGCCCGCGCCGCCGCTGCGGCGTCCCTCCAGGACGTCGATGTGCAGATGCGCCGGATATTTTTCTTTATATATCGCGTGGTCGCGCATCTCGGTTTTCGCGCAAATCGAGCGGTAAAGACTCAATTTGCGGATACGCGGATAGTATTTTTCCATAAACGCCTTTGCATAAGTATCATAATCGAGCGCGCCGTAAACATAGCCGAAGGGAATGTCGTCGTCTTCGACGGCGACAAAGCAGTTTTCCGGTTCGCACTCAATGTAATAGTCGCAGAACATAAGCTGAACATATCGATCGACCTTGCTCATCTTCGTACCCATATCCGCGTTCCCCAGACAAATGGCTGTGACGGCCGCCTTGTCCTTTTCTTGATATTGTCTGATTTCCATCGTATCACCCCAAAACAGTATAAAAGAAATCTCGGGAAAAGTCTATTTTTTCAGAAAAAAATATGTTAATATATACAAGAATTTTTTTAGGAGGCAAAAATACGATGATTCAGGGAATTCCCGACGGTGTATATCCGACCATGATTACCCCATTCACCGCGGATAATCAAATCGATTATAATGGTGTGCGAAAATTGCTCGAATGGTATAACAAAAAAGAAGTAGACGGCATTTTTGCCATCTGCCAGAGCAGCGAAATCTTCTTTCTTTCGTTTGAGGAAAGGCTCGCGCTGCTGAAATTTATCGTTAAAAACAAGCCGCAGGGTCTCACGCTGATCGCCTCGGGGCATACCGTGGACGATCCCGACACGCAAATCGAGGAGGCCAAGGCGTTCATCGACGCCGGTATTGACGCGTATGTGTTCATCAGCAACCGCTTTGCCAAAGCCGACGAGAGCGACGATGTGCTGCTCAGCCGCGTTGAAAAGGTCGTTTCCAGCCTGCCGGAAATCGCGTTCGGCGTCTACGAGTGCCCTTACCCCTACAAAAGGCTGCTTACCCCAAAGGTCGCCAAGGCATTGGCCGATACCGGCAAGTTCTGCTTTTTAAAGGATACCTGCTGCGATCTCGATATGATTCAGGAAAAGCTCGACGCCGTTAAGGGTACCAATTTTAAAATTTACAACGCCAACGCCGCGACACTCTACAAGAGCATGCAGATGGGCTGCGCGGGCTATTCGGGCGTCATGGCAAACTTCACGCCCGAGCTTTACGGATACCTCTGTAAACACGTTAACGACGATCCTGAAAAATGCGGGCTGCTTCAGGATTTCCTCGGCTTTTTCTCCGTCGCCGAATGTCAGCTCTATCCGGTCAACGCCAAATACTACCTCGGGCTCGACGGTGTGCCGATAGGCATTCATACGCGGTCGAGAAACGCCGCGGAATTTACCGTCAATCGTAGTTTAGAGATCGACCAGATGTACGCGCTGACAAAGCGTTTCAAGGACTATATAGGTATTACCGTTTAATTGATTTTTTCCCCGTTGTATATCACCGCAGCATTATCGACTTGACCGTGGAGCTTATACGATTTGAGCTTCCCGTCAAGCCATTTTATGTCTACCGTGACGCCGCCGTGGGCGAGCAGCCCCTTGATCTCGCCGTTTTTCCATGATGA
>CAYYFY010000289.1:0-3378 GCA_964471035.1 uncultured Eubacteriales bacterium | reverse complement strand
ATTTTGACAAAAAAATTAAGCCCTATCAAGGCTTTTTAGCTTTTTTGTTGCGCTTTACTGTCAAAGTACCGTCTTAACGGGGGATTAAAATGAACCTCGAAAAAAACAGCCTCTTTTCTTACTTGTGAGTGAAGTAATGCGGCACGAAGTCAAGTACCGGATAAAAAAGCTTTACATATTGAACGGTAAATGGTATTGTAAAGTTATAGTCATTCTGACAGGATTAAGGAGAGGATGTTCATGAAACCTAAGTTAAAAGCTATTCTTTGCATTACGCTGTGTTTGCTTTTGTCAATGCCTTCCGGTTTGAGCACGCTCGCGAAAGAGAAGGCGCCGTTATCGGTTTTTGTCGCCTCGGACATCCATTACCGGCCTTTAAGCATGCTTCGCCCTATAGGGGAGCAAAGCGGGCTGCCCGGTGATCCGCTATTCTTTCATACCAACAGCCAGGGGCAGCTGACTTATGAATCGGATGCCATTGTCAACGAACTGCTGTCAAGGTTTGAAGCGTCCTCCTCAAACATTCTCCTGATACCCGGCGACCTTACAGATGACGGTTACCGGACGGAACATCAGGGGATTGCCGAAAAACTCACTCAGTTTATGGAAAGAACCGGCAAGGAGATTTTTGTCATACCCGGCAACCACGATGTCCGTACTACGGCTGTGAACAACTGCATCGACCTGCCGGAATTCCTTTCCCTATACGCCGGTATGGGCTATGATAAAGCTTTGGAACGGGACGGCGTCACCGCTTCCTACACAGCCGACCTTGGCGGTGATTACCGCCTGATAGCCATTGACGCCTGTGTACACGGGACCGATACAAGCGCCGTCAGCGCCGATTTGCTCACCTGGATTGAGGCTCAGGTGATGAAAGCCGGCGCGGACGGCAAACACCTTATCGGCATGGTCCATTACAGCGTGCTGGAACACTTTAAAAACCAAAGCATCGCGGGCGATAATTTATGCCTCAAGGATTACCGGAAGATGGCGTCGCAGTTTGCCGACTGGGGCATACAGTACATCTTCACCGGTCATGTACACGCCAACGACATTTCATCGGCGGTTTCCGAAAAGGGCAATACGATTTACGATATCGAGACGAACTCGCTCATCGCGTACCCGAATTCGTACCGTGCCGTCAGCTTTTCCGATACTGCTGTTACCGTAGAAACGCGGTACATTGACTCCATTGACACGAACTATCTGCCGGCGGGTTATACAGAGGCGCAGCTCAGCCTGATACAAAGCGACTTTCCGGCTTACAGTCACGGCTATTTTAAGGCGGGTATAAACTGTTTTATCAACGAATATCTCGGTTCGCCCAAAAAACTGGCGGGGTACCTGAAAGTCGAAAGCGGCACGCCCGCCTACAGCGCCCTTGCCGCCGTAACGGGAACCCTTCACGCGGCTTTGAACCTGCCGCTCTACGATACGGCGGGAACGGAGGCGATTGACAGCGTTGAGGAGATAGCCGCGTCCGTCGGGATGACCATTGACCGAAGCGAGTACAAAAATCTGCCGGATATCATCGGGTCGGTCTATTCCCTGCATTATTGCGGTGATGAAAATCTTTCTTACGATTCTCCGGAAATCCGCCTGTTCAAACAAAGCTTTAACGCCGCTCTTGTCTGGGCGCTCGCCGATTTGCCGGTCAGAACGACAAACGCCTTATTTTCAGAGCTCGGTCTTTCTCAAGCGGGTTTGACTTTAAATGACGGTATGCTGACAAAGGCGGCTAAGATAATCTATATGAAAACGGCGGCATCCCTGATTTTTGATGAAATCCTCAAGCCGGTTATTGAAAGCTTCATAACCGATTCCTACGCGCCGGCTGACCTGAATGTGACGCTTGAACCGTATGGGTCACCGGCTGCAACCGAAGGCCCCGCCGTCATTATATCCGATACCCGCTTTATTTTAGATGTTTTCCTTCGTCTGACCGAAGTCTTTATCAATTCCGTGAAAGCCATCACAGCGGGCGGAGGTTAACAGTGTGAAGCGCCCTATAGCGTGACAAGATACATCGAAAGGATATGGCACTAATGAAAAAAACCGTCATTCTTCTAAGCGTTCTGCTAATCGGTTCACTGTGCTTTAGTGTTTTCTTGCTGAATGAATTAAAAATCAGCAAAGAGGGCAGTTGCGAATTCACAAGCTACTGGACACGATATGTCGAAAGGACTGATGAGGAAAGTTTTAACGCGAAAGAGTTTTACGACGCTGATAAAGCAAGCGCGTCTAATTTTATGGAAATAACCGGCATGAGTGCTGAGCAGTTCGAAGATTATGTTAATAATTATGATAAGTATTCGCTTATCGAGCTGGACATAACGATTACGAATAATTCGGATGTTGCCATTGATAACATAAAAGCGGCGGCACCTGAAAACAGTTCGTATTGGGTGATGTCAGACTCAATGGATCCTTTTACTTTTAAGCTTGAACCAAAAGAGCAGACAAAACGGACAGTAGTGATTGTATTAAAGAATTTAGATTCTCTTTCAGACACAGATATGAGGAATATCAAGGTTGTACTTAAAGGCTCGCTTGATGGGGAGGGCGCCGTGTGGCTTTTCAAAGAGAAAAAGTCTTATATCAGCACCATATCTGGTTGGAGTCAGAAATAGACGCGCCAAAGGTAAGCTTTATTTAGAATTTTTTATTGACATAATGATTAGGTGTGAGGAAACATCAATGAAAAAACCGAATGTAATTTATATTTTAGCCGACGACATGGGCTACGGCGACGTGTCGGCGCTCAATGAGAATTGTGCTTTTCAGACGCCGGCGTTTGACGCGATGTGTGACAACGGCGTGGCGTTTACAGACGCCCACGCCTCGTCCGCCGTCTGTACCCCCTCGCGCTACGGCATTCTGACCGGACGGTACAGCTGGCGTTCGCGCCTAAAAAGCGGCGTCTTAGGCGGCTATTCGCCGCCGCTTATCGAACCGGAGCGGCTGACCGTTCCCGAACTACTGCGTCAGAACGGCTACCGCACGGCGATGGTCGGCAAATGGCATTTGGGTATGCAATTCGGCGGGGACTTTACGGAGCGTTCGGGCTTTGCCGCCTGCGAGGGCGTGGATTTTGCCGCGCCGATTACACAAAGCCCCACGGATTACGGCTTCGACTATTATTACGGCATCAGCGCCTCACTCGATATGCCGCCCTATGTGTATATAGAGAACAACCGGTTCACCGCACTGCCCGACCGTGAAACAAAGGGCGTGGGCAAGGGCTTCTGGCGTAACGGGCCGACCGCGCCGGACTTTGTCCACGAAAATGTATTGGAGCATCTGACCGAGAAGGCGCTTGGGCAGATTGAGGCTATGGCGGACAGTCAGCAGGTGTTCCCGGAGTGGAAGGCGTTT
>CAYYFY010000288.1:0-3386 GCA_964471035.1 uncultured Eubacteriales bacterium | reverse complement strand
AGCAGGAAGTTGAGCGGCGAGCCGCTTGCCTCGGCAATGCCCGAGATGATGTTGAGAGAATTGAAAAATTTATATTTATCGGCGACGCTGATCATAAAATACTGGTCGGTGAAGTTGTAAAATCCCCGACTGATCATAAAGAACAGGCTGATGACGAAATATTGGCGGAACGCTCTGTTCTTAAATACGCTTCCGTAATCGGATAAAATATTACGGTGTGAAAAGTGCGCGAAAGCATCGTCTTCAGACGAGGGCTCAGAGGTGTGAAAAAAGGTGTAGATCAGCGGCAGCGCAAACCAGACGGCCAGAATGATGCCGACCGTCATATAGCGCGGCCGGTCGGCGGGGGAGGGGTCGGGCAGCTTACCCAGAGCGACTTGTATATTGAATCCGGAGAGCGCCAGCGCCGTGAAGATAAAGGAAGAGATCTGACCGACAGAGTTCATGATGTAGGAAATCATAGAAAATTGTGTTCGCAAAAAATATTTTGGGGCGACGCTCGGCAGCATGGCGGTGTGCGGGATATTCGCCATGGTGTAGGAGCCGCTGTAGAGGAGGCTTGCCAAAAGGTAAAAAAGAAAGATATTCCTTGTATTTCCGGTCGCGGAAATTCCGAAGGAATACCATTTCATAACATAGGACAGCATAAAGGGGAAAATCGCCCACAGCAGATACCGGCGGTGCCTGCCGTAGCGCGAACGCGTATGGTCGGTGATGTAGCCCATTAACGGGTCGGCAAACGCATCGACAAGTCCGCTTACAAGCGAAATCGTACCGGCTATTTTGGTGCCGAGTCCCTCGACGAAGGTCAAAAACTGCAAATGATAGAGATTGAGGGGATACCCGGCGCCGCCGAGCATTATGTTGGCGGAGGTATACCCGACAATCGGTTTCAGGTATTCTTTTGCGCCGCCCTCAATGCCGACAACACTTTTAAGGCGTTCTTTGATCCCCATACGCACCTCCGTTTAGGCGATGTCAGCAAATATTACACACCAGTAATAATAGCCGTTCGGCGCTTCATAACAGCCTATTCCGATGGAATCGAATCTGCTGTTTTTCAGTTTTTTGACGGTTTTTTTATCGGCTGTCAGAACAGAATAGATCGCGGATCTGTTTTTAGCGCCCTTTAGGAAGGCGGCGTCGGCAAATAAGGGTGAAATGCTTTCGTCTGCCAGGGCGGTAATCCAATAAGTGCCGTCCAGGCGCAGCGCCGGACTGCCTGTGCGGTAATACTCTTCGGCGAGTACGGCGGCGGCGGTGGAAAACTGTTTCGGGGAATTTAAAGCGGTCAGGCTATTGGCGGAACGGTATTTATTGAGCATATACAGAAGTCCCGCGGTGTCTCCCGGTCCGCCGGAATTGATGTATTCAAGCGGTTCGAGACTGGCAGCCATACGCAGGATGAGACGGGCGTCGGTGGTGTTGATGATGTCGTTGCGGTCAATATCCGCGCAGACAAAATTTTCTTCGCTTGGCATCCCTATCAGATTGACCGCCATGCGCAAAACGATAACGGCGTCTTTTATGTCAACCGTGCCGTCTTTATTAAGGTCTCCGTAGTAGCGTTTGGCGGCAGGCTCCGCCCGCACATAAACAAACCCCGACGCGAGCGCGGCGAGCGAAAGAACAAGGGACACTGTTTTTATCATTAATTTCATTAAATATTAACCCGCTTTAAAAGAATTATTCAGTTAAGAGGGCCAACGCCATTTTATATCCAGCAAAACCGTATCCGGAGATCTGTTTTATACAGGCGAGGGCGGGGTATGAGATGGCGCGAAACGGCTCGCGCGCGCTGATGTCGGACAAATGAACCTCCACAGCCGGAAGCGCAACGGCTTTCAATGCGTCCAGAATGGCGATACTCGTGTGTGTGTAGGCAGCCGGATTGATGACGATAGCGTCAAAAACGCCAAAGGCGCGCTGTATCTCGTCAACAATAGCACCCTCATGATTGGATTGAAAAACCGTAGTTTCAATGCCGAGCTCGTTAGCGGAGTCGCCGATATATGCACATAAGTCGGCATATGTCCGGTCTCCGTACAGGTCAGGCTCGCGTATGCCGAGCATATTCAGGTTCGGACCGTTAATAACGAGGATTTTCATTTGCTAAAGCCTCAATAATCTGGCTGACGTTGGTGTCAACGGATTCGTGCGCGCGCAGTACGGTATCGGCTGTAATTTCATAGATCGGCGTGCGCACCTCAGCCATTCTTTGCAGATTGTCAACGGAATCGGAAATGGGGCGTCCGTCCGCATATAAATCGGAATAGTTGCGCTCAACATAGACAACGAAAGAATTTTCACGCAGAGCGGTACGGTTTTCCTTGCCGAGCACGGCGCCGCCGCCCGTAGCGATGACATAACCGTTTTCCTTGCAGAAACGTAAAATGACGCTGCGTTCCGCCTCGCGGTAATACGCCTCGCCGCGGGCTAAGAAAATGTCAGAAACGCTCATAAACTGGGTTTTTTCAACCTCGGCGTCCAGATCGACAAACGGTCGGTGCAGCGCCTGCGCCACCGCGCGACCAATAGCCGCCTTTCCGGCGCCGGGCATACCGATGAGCGTGATGTTGCGCTTTTCGGTCAGTATTTTTTTCCAAAGCGCGTAGGTGGTATTTTCGTCATAATCCTTCTCGGCGAAAATATTCGCGCTGATAAGCGACTGCGCCGCAAAACAGTACAGACCGGATATGATCGGGATGCGCTTATCCTGCGCCTGCTGGATTAAGGCGGTGCGTATGGGATTGTAAACAAAATCGATAACAAGTCTTAAAGCTGTGAAGCCCTCAATATCGACGGGGGAAACGCCCGTATTCGGGTACATACCGACGGACGTGGCGTTTACAAGAATATTGCTGTCAAAATGAACGCTGATATTTTCAAAATTGTTCTGACCGTGGCGGGACACCATCACAATGGAATTGGCGCCGAGCTCGTTGAAAACGATACGGGCGGTATTGGCGGCTGCGCCGGAGCCGAGAATCAGCACCTTCTCGCCTTTGGTACTGACGCTGTACTTTTTGAGAAGCGCTTTAAAAGCATCATAATCGGTATTATATCCCTTGAGCGTACCATCGTCATCCTTGGTGACAAGATTGACATGATGCGTTTTGACCGCCGAACCGGAAAGACCGGTTGAGAGGTCATAAGCAAGTTTTTTGTAGGGGGAGGCGATATTCATCGCTTTAAAATCACAGGTACGCAAAAACGACGGAACATCGTTTAAGGGGATTTCGTAATGCTTATAGTTGTAGTCGCCTATTAAAGAGTGTATGTATGACGAATAGGAAAACGAAAGCGACTGTCCTATCAGTCCGAAATTATTGTCAGACATATTGTCCAATCCTCACCATCTTTCATACACTTAAGATTACTATATT
>CAYYFY010000287.1:0-3395 GCA_964471035.1 uncultured Eubacteriales bacterium | reverse complement strand
CTTTTGACGCGGCTATGCTTTCCTCTGTTGCCTCCCAGTCGACGGTCTGCCCTTGTGTCGGTACTTCTCCGTTGTCTCCGAGCGTGGTGATGTCCGTTTGCGGTTGTGTGGTAGAAGCTACGGTGGTTTTTAGTGAAAGGAGCGGTACATCACAAGAAACCGTGAATATTGAGATCAGAAAGACTCCGGCGATTATCACCGCAAGAATATATAATCGCTTCATCCTAAAACATCCTCTACGTTAAAATGGACGGCGAAATATTCAGTGCCCGCAGATGCGGGATATTTATCATTTACCCACATGCCCGGCGATATGCTCGGGTTACTGTAACTTAAGTCTCATAGGCGTATTTTTTAACAATCCGATTTTTTGAGAGGAATTTTTATATTTATCGCTTTTAACCGTCAGCCTTAATAGAGTTGCTGACAGTTTCCGGTGATTCATAATCATTATAATATGTGAACGTATGGAATTCAATTGTGAATTATGACAAATAATAACAAAATAGTTGTATATTCTAACGGAATTAAAGCGGGTAAATTCGAACCGGCTCCGGAGCTTCCGGAGCCGGCAATTATTAAAGAATTTCGCTTAAGTTTTCCAGCTCCTTCTGCGCGGCGGCGCTGATACCGTCGGCGAAGATATACGAATACGAGAAGAACGCGAAGCCCTTGAAGACGGGTATATTTTTCAAATCGGTAAGCTGACGCGCCAAAATATCGTTATTTTGTATCCATTCCTGTGAGCCGCTGCCCGCGTTCTCATCCTCCTTGCCCGCCTTGTAGGCGGCGATGCCGCAGTAGAGCGTAACCGGCGAGTTGTCGCCGACAAGCGCCGCCCAGTCGGAGGCGGTTGTCAGAAACGGCTTGCTCTGGTTTTCGTAGCCGAAATAGATCTGCGGCATCAGATAATCGACATACCCCGTTTTCGCGCACCATTCGCGCACGTCGGCATAGAGGGCGTTTTCGTTTTTGTCGATGTCCGACGAGCAGCTGATGCCGAACTGAACGTCCGCTTTTATCGCTTTTATCGCGGCATATACACCCGACACAAGCGTGCTGACGTTCTGCCGCCGCCACTCGGTCAAAGAGAGCGTACCGCCTTTTGTTTTGTACGCCTCATAATCGATGGCGTCAAGAGAAGCGTCGGATGAGGGGTAGAAATAGTCGTCGAAATGAATGGCGCTGACATCGTAGCTGCGTACAATCTCGCGCGCGCCGCTGATGATGAGCTTCTGCGCCTCGACGCTCGCGGGATTGTAATAGATGCCGTTGTCGCAGATAATGAGGCTGCGCGTGTCTTTATCCGCCTCATACCAGACACGCGCCGGATTGTCTGCCGACAGCTTTGTAATGTCTTTATCCTTTGACACGCGGTAAGGGTTGATCCACGCCTGCACCGACAGATTTAAGGTCTTGGCGGTTTCAATGACGATCCCAAACGCATCGTAGCCGACGGACTGCCCCTGTGTGCCGGATAGATACTTGGTGGCGGGGAAGAATTCCGACGGATAGAAGGCGTCCGAGAACGGGCGCACCTGTACAATAACCGTGTTGATACGCTGTTTTGCGCAGTTGCCGAGCATCTCTGTGACCATTGCGCGGAAAGCCGTTTCGCTCTTGTCCTCTTTATCCTCCATGGACAGCTCGAACTGCGAAATCCAGACCGCTTTGAGGTACGGCGTATCGGTTTTTACCGGAGCGGCGGTATCCCCGCCGCCCGCCTCTGTTGCGGTCGTTTTGCCCGTAAGCGAGCGAAGCGTCCCGGACAGCGAACAGGCGCAAAGGGAACAGAGCAAGGAGAAAACCAGCAATAGAAATACAATCCGTTTCATATTGAGCCTCCAAATTTAATATTAGATGTTAGATTTAAAGGAACTGTGTTGTTAACGATATCTATATCTGATTATATTCTTTTATACGGACAAATAGTATTCTTGACTTTACCAACACAGTTTCGTATAATCGCCTTAGGGAGGAATGAACATGGCTGATATTAAAACCGTATGGTTTGAACAGGTAAACAGAGAGTGTCCGCTGCCGGAGCATCCGCGCCCGCAGTTCATGCGCGAAACATGGCAGTGCTTAAACGGACTGTATGAGTATGCCGTCACCGATCTTTCGGCAGAGGAGATGGGGGAGGCGCAGGGGCAGATTCTTGTACCCTTTGCGATCGAAAGCGCGCTGTCCGGCGTCGAAAAGCCGCTTTTAGCCGACGAGCGTCTCTGGTACAGGCGCGCCTTTACCATTGATGATACACTTAAGACTAAGCGAATTCTGTTGCATTTTGACGCCGTTGACTGGGGATGCGCTGTTTTTTTGAACGGCAAAGAATTGGGTGGGCACACCGGCGGCTACGATGCGTTCGTTTTCGATGTCACTGATGTTTTAACCGACGGTGAGAACGTCTTGACCGTAAAGGTCTACGACCCGACCGACGAGGGTCCGCAGCAGCGCGGCAAGCAGGCGACAAAAAGCCACGGCTTCTGGTATACGGGCACCTCCGGCATCTGGCAGACCGTCTGGCTTGAGGGCGTCGGGTATTCATATATAAACAGTATACAATTATTACCGGATATTGACAAGCAAATCATTCATGTCGAGACCGCGCTGTCCGAACAGGGGGGCGAGCTGCTTGCCGAGATATTTTTGCGCGGCGAAAAAATCGCCGAAAAGAAGCTGTCTGAAAAGGACAGTATCGCGATTCCCGCCTGCGAGCTCTGGAGCCCTGAATCGCCTGCGCTCTATGACTTGAAGCTGACCCTTAAAAAGGGCGGCGAAATCATCGATACCGTCATGAGCTATTTCGGTATGCGTAAATTCTCGCTGGCTGCCGACGAAAAGAGCATCCGGCGGCTGTGCCTCAACAATAAGCCGTATTTCCAGAACGGTCTGCTCGATCAGGGCTACTGGTGCGACGGCGGCATGACCCCGCCGACCGACGGGGCGTTGATCTACGACATAGAAAAAATGAAAGAGCTCGGCTTCAATATGCTCAGAAAGCACATCAAGGTCGAGCCCATGCGCTGGTATTACCACTGCGACCGCTTAGGAATGCTCGTCTGGCAGGACATGATAAGCGGCGGCAGGGACTTGAGTACATTCCTTGTCGGCGTGCTGCCTAACCTGCGTATTTCGGTCAGGGATAATAAATATAAGCTCTTTTCCAGAGAAAAACCCGAGTGGCGCGAGGCGTACCGCCGCGAGCTGATGCGCGGGCTGTTTGCGTTTCTGGCGTATGCGTGCGCGCTGGTGAACATCGCCATTGGCGGCGCGCCGTGGGCGCTGGCGGCCATCGGCGGGCTGCTGGTGCTGTGGATCATGTTTTTTTACAGGCCGCTGGTGGAAAACACCGTGATCAAGAAGCTGACTGACGTGGGCGGCGCGGTGTGCCT
>CAYYFY010000286.1:0-3400 GCA_964471035.1 uncultured Eubacteriales bacterium | reverse complement strand
TAATTTCTAATCCTGCGATACTCAAAACCCACACTGTAGTATCTTTCGATAATTTTCTACATAAGCTTGCTCTCATCCCGCCATGTCTCATATTTCCTTTACAACATGCCAATGAATATAAACCGTTATCAAAACACGGGGCGAAGTTGTTGAATACCTTTTCTTTATAAACACACAAAAAATCATTCTCTTTGAACACGGGCATCTTGTTTTGCATAATAAATTCCTCACTTTTTTAATTTATATTTCAATAACAATAACGGAAAAACAATCGAATTGTATCAGCTTTTTTAAAAATTTAAATCTCAAACATTGCAGTACCCATCAAGACACCCATGACACGAGTAATGCTCATCTTCCGCGAAAATCCATTTGCCGCCACAGGCGGCGGTGAGGCGGTCGTCAAATTCACCTCCGATACACCTGTCCTTATAAATCAGAAAGGTGTCGTCGGTTTCGCGGTAGAGAATCCGGCCGCGGGGATAGTAATCGAAATCGACGTCGTATTTTTTAGCGTAGAGGCGGTTCCAGACGCGCATATGACTTTCGGGGAAGTTATAAAATATGCCATGGTGCTCCGCCTCGCTTAAGGGGCAGGTGTGGAGCAGCAGCGCGCCTTCGGCGACGAAAAAGAGGCCGACGCTTTTTATGCCGGTTTCAGTCATACGCTCGTTTTATTCCCCCTTTCGTGTTATAGACGCGGTATCCTGCGCTTTTTTACCATAATATCACTGTTTTCTACCGCTCCGCCCGGCGTTCAGTTTCAATCCGCACCGCTGCCGGTTCCGTCAAGCAGCGCCTTAAAGCGCTCTTTTCCCTGTTCGCAAAGGAAGCTCTCGGGGTCCATACCATCGAACATAATGACTTTGACCTTTACGTCCGTTTCGGCAAACAGCGACAGCGCATTTTGCGCGGCTCTTTGTCCGGCTTCGTCGGAATCATAGCAGAGGAAAATCGCCTTGGCATACCTCGAGATTAAACTGACCTGACCGGCGGTAAGCACTATGCCTAAGCCTGCCACGGCGTTTGTGAAGCCCGCCGCGTGCAGGGCAATGACATCCATATATCCCTCGCAGAGGATCAGCGTCCCGTCCGTATTGTCCTTGGCAAGATTAAGCGCGTAGAGCTCATTGTTCTTTGCATACACCGGCGTATCGGAGGGACTTGTGTATTTAGGATTCGAATTGCCGATCCCCCGCGAGCCGAAGGCGACAATGTTGCCGTCTACGTCAACGATGGGATATATGATCTTATTGCGTAAATTGTCGTAATAATCAATCTGTCCGTCCTCCTCGCTCCGGCGCACTAAGTCCGCACTTATGAGCGCCTCGTCGTCATATCCCGCCTCATGAAGGCGGTTGTACAGCGCACGGTTGGCGTCGGGCGCAGCACCCAGTCCGAAACGCGCAATTATCGGATCGCTGATTGCGCGTTTTCTGAGATAAGAAAGCTGCTCCTTCCCCTCAGGCTTATAGAGCAGTTCGCCGTAAAACCGCGCCGCTTCACGGTTTGCCTCATAAATATTTTGGCGCAGAACGGTTAATCCATCGTCAAATTGATTGTTCATAATGACACCTCCAATTAATTTCTTTATTTTAGAGCTTTCGGGCATAGTGAAAATATCTGCGCTCTTTTACCATAATATCACTGTTTTTGCCTAATATCAACAATTTTCGCCGAAATTAAAACAGCGGGTCTTCTATAAAACCGCGCCCGTCATTGACGGCTTCCTGAAGGGAGCTGTCGAATGTCAGCCCAAATTTCATCCGCCATTTTTCGAATGACGCGTATAGGCAGGGGTTATCCGCTAACTCTCGGTTATGGGCGCTTTTCGCCTGAATGATTTTGTTGCCTTCTATCTCTATCGCCGCCGAGAAAACGCCCCCTTTTAAAACGGCTATTACGGGATTCTGCTCATTTGTCCAGTTGGCGAGGCAGTTGTCAAGTATTCTTCCGGCTTTTTGGTATTCATAGGAGGATTGCAGATAGGTAAAAAGATAGCCGTTTATGACACAGCTTTGAATGTTTTGCTCCGTTCGCTTAGGAATCGAATACACTTCATTTTGATAAAGGAACGCGTCGTAATCGCCTTGCGGGAAGCGGAAGCCTTTGTTTTGCCACTCTTTCTGTTCCTTTGCCTTCATGTTCTTGTTCAACAGGCAATACCGCAGGGCGTATTGATGGAGCGCCCCGCGGCAGCTTTTTAAATGATAGCACAGCTGTCCGGCGCTCTTGATACGGCAGTAGTCGGCATAGAAATCAAATATTGCGGGATAGAGATGAAGCTCCGAAAAGACATCATAAATATGCCCGTCAGTCAAAAGACCGCGAAACAGATTGGGGTCTTTCAGTATCGACCAGAGCTTTTCGCTTTCCCTAAGGTAGAAAAACAAGCCGGGGTTCTCAAAATAAACCTTTCTTATGGATTTCATCTGAGGCAGCAGCGACGTTTCGTATACGGTAAAAACAGATGCCGCGTTATGTAACCGCGCGGCGATAGGTTTGAAGCTTCCGTCTAATTGCCGCGACTGACCCGTAAACGGGACGGCGTTATAAAAAGAGCGCGGATACCCGATAAATCTCGTCAGCAGGATATATCTTTCGGGCGTGAGCTCACAGCGCGGATACGGTAAATCCCCGTGATATCTGCTGATAAACTCCCGTCTTACAGCTCTTTGTATCATTTTATTTTTAGCCAAAAGATAATACACAACGCCGTCTTGCCACTTGCCGCAATCGGACGTAAGGTCATAAACGGCAAGCGGTTTATTACGCGGCTTCAAGTCGGTTAATTGAATAAATGTATGCCCGTTTATAAAATTGAACACGACCGATTCATACAGCGGAAAGCTTAGAGTAAAGGAGCCCGACGGCGTTAAGAATGCCGCGAAAAGTTCCGACAGGTCACAGATTTCACACGAAATCTCAAGCGTATGCGGCGTCGTGTTAATATAAACGCCGCGATAACTGTCTGAGGGCTGCGACGTGTATCCGCAATTCTTACATACATACGCGTCTTTCATAGTGTCCGGCGCATTCAAAAAAAGCTTTTCACGGGTCGGCTCGAATAACGAAATCTGTCTTCCCGCCCATTCTTCGATAATCGGTTTTCGCGGTTTCGAAGCGGAATGGTCATGGCGCGTATAACGGGCATACGCCGGCAATTCGTCTCCGCAATACGGGCAAATAATGATATGTCTTATCAAATCTACGACACCGCCTTGTCGGATTGCTTCTGTGTACCGGCGCTGCTTTTTTGTCGTAAGCCATTCTTCGGCGGTATCAATATCGACAGTAGACTGTCTTTTTTCAATCCTGTACCCGCGCGGTATTGTATAAAACTGATTCATAGTTATGACCATCCTTTCTAAGCGAGGCGGAAGTTTTGTCCGGTCGGCGA
>CAYYFY010000285.1:0-3402 GCA_964471035.1 uncultured Eubacteriales bacterium | reverse complement strand
GTGACGTTTATCGGCACCGTGCCCGCTCTGGGGTATGCCGTGTTTGACTGCAGAGCCTCCTCGTCCGTGCGCGCCGTCGCCACGCCGCTCAAGGTCGGCGGCTTTACGCTGGAAAATGACTTTGTCCGCGTACTGCTCAACACCTCCGGCGACATCTGCGAAATCCATGATAAACAGATCGGGAAGAACGTGCTCAAGGACCCCATCCGTCTCGCCGTGTTCGATTACAAGGGCAGCAAGGCGTGGCCCGCGTGGGAGCTCACCTACGACGAGCTCTGCGTACCGCCCAGAGAATACGCGAAAAACGCGAAGGTCAGCCTTTTTGAGGCGGGTCCCGCGCAGGCGTCGTTTAAGGTGACGCGAAAGGCGGGGGCGTCAAACTTTACGCAAATAGTGTCGCTTGGCGCGTATTCGCCGGTCATAACCGTTAAAAGCGAGGCCGATTGGCGCAGCACGCAGAGCCTCTTAAAAGTCGAGTTCCCGCTTTCCGCTGACAACAGTCTTGCCTCCTATGACATCGGTCTTGGCGTAATCAAGCGCAAAAACAACGCGCCCAACCTCTACGAGGTGCCCGCGCAGATATGGGCGGACATCACCGATGAGTCCAAAGAATTCGGCGTCGCGCTGTTCTCCGACTCGCGCTGCGGCTGGGATAAGCCCGACAACAACACATTGCGTCTGACGGTCGTCCATACGCCCTATTATTTCTACCGTTGGGAGTGTTCCCAGCATTTGATGGACTTGGGGCTCAACCGTTTTTCGTTTGCCGTTTATCCGCATAAGGGAGAGGTTAGCGCCGCCGTTCAGAACGAGGCGCAGTCCTTCAATACGCCCCTCATGCCGTTTGTTACCGACGTCCATAAGGGACCCTTAGGCAAAGAGTATTCTTTCGGCAATGTTTCCGATGACAGCGTCATTTTGCGCGCGGTCAAGAAGGAATACAAGGGCGACCGCGTCGTGGTGCGCCTCAATGAGGGCGAGGGAAAGGAAAAAAAGAATGTCCGCCTGACCTTGGGCGACGGCGTCGTGTCGGCGACGGAGCTTGACGGCTGCGAGCGTGAGCTTTGCGCCGCTAAGGCAGAGCACGGCGCGCTCGTCTTTGATATGACGCCCTTTGGCGTCAAGACCTTCGCGCTCACGCTCAAAAAGAGGGAGCCCCTTGACACAGCGGCACAGACGGCGCTGATGATCCCCTGTAACGCCACCGTCGTCACCAACAACATAAACAGAAACGAGGGCGGTATTCACGGCGGTTACTCAATCCCCGAGGAGCTGCTGCCCCGCACAGTCACCTGCGGCGGCATCAAATTCGTCCCCGTGCGCGACGGCGCTTACGGTCAGAACGGCCTGCTCTGTGACAATCAGACACTGCACCTGCCCGAGGGCGTAAGGAAGCTGTATCTGCTCGCTTTCTCAGCGATCGGCGACAAGACAGTCACCTTTAAGATCGACGGCGCGCCGTATGAACTCACCGTTGCCGACTGTTTCGAGCACGTCGGGAACTGGGATATGATCGGTATGGGAACGACCGGCTACATCAAAAAGGACACCTTCGCGTGGAACGCGACGCATACGCACGATAAGGACGGCGACATCACGGCAAAGCAGCTCTATACCTTCGTCTACGAGCTGCCCGTGAACGGCGCGTCGAAGGTGAATATGCCCGTCGAGCGCGGCGTTGTCGTGCTGGCGGCGACGGCGCTGTTCAGCGGCGGCACATTCAAAGCCGCCGGAGAACTGTACGATCAGCTTGAAAAGAGGCCGTTCGATTATAAGCTCACCGCCGACGAAGTTAAGAGAGCGCGTCCGGCGCAGGTCGAGCAAGCCGTGCAGATAGTCCTGAACCGGAAAAAGACCTTTACGGTCAACATCCCGCAGATCAACGGCGTGTTTCAGGTCGCCGACGCCTATGCGATCGTGCGGCAGGGGCTGAATGCGATCAAGAAAAGATGATTATTTAAATACAACAAGGCTGCCTCGCTTTTTTAGGGAAGCGAGGCAGCCTGGTTTTTAATGAATAATGAATAATGAAGTCGCTGCGCTGATGAATAATTGTGGGGCTGCGCCGCTATTATATCGGGGTACGGGGTGTCCCCGCCCTAAATTATTCATCATTTATTATTCATTAGAATTCATGCTCCCGCGAACAGGTCCTCAAAGAAATGCTGCACATCCTTGAGCGAGCGGAAGAGTTGATAGAATATATTGAGCAGCCGTTGATAATCATTATTAAACTGAGGAATTTCCGTTTCCTCGGCATATAGTCCGCTCATAAGATCGTTCAGATATTCCTCCAGATTCGTATAACCATCCGCATCGGCGTCCGAAATGCCGTCGGAGGCGTCCTGCGGGTCAAGGCTGTTTAAACACTCCCAGTCGTCGGACATCCCGTCGCGGTCGGTGTCGGTATACGCCTCGCCGGTTTCGAGTGTCGGCCAGCCGCCGACGTCATCGGGGGAGTCGATGACGCGTCCGGCGCCGTTTTTGACATCGCTGACAATCCGCTCGTCAACCGTGTCGCGGTTTGCGGCTGCGCCGCCGTTTTTCAGGACCATGGCATAGGCGGTTTCGGCGTCCTGCACGGCTGCCATCTGCGCGTCGAACGGCTCAGCTAGCTTCCACGCATACTCCGGCTTGACGAAATCCTCATAGGTGATCAGCGCGTACTGATCCTCCGGTTTTTCGCCGTTCATGAAGTTACCTTCAAAATACATATAGGAGCTTCTGTTCCTGTCGATCATGAAGTTGGACGCGTTTGAGCTGGGTCCGGCGATGAAATAATTGTTGATCAGATTGACCGTGCAAACGGTATTGTCGTCTAAATTCTTTACGGCGTATTCGCGTCCCCAGTCATACATCACATTATTCGTGATGTCGCAGAAGAAGCCAAGCGTGTCTTCGTCGGGAGAGAGCTTCCCCTGCGGACGGGGGTTACGCGCGTCATTGTGGGCGTAAAGGTTGTGGTGGACGGAAACGGTCTGCCCGTTGCTGCCGCTTATAAGCGACCCCTTACTGTGCTCGCCGGAATGGTGGATGGAGTCGTGCAGCCCCTCGGTAATAAAGCTCCACTGAATGGTTACATTCGTAGAATCGGTGACCGACAGCGTCTCGTCGATGCCCCAGCTCACCGAACAGTGGTCGATGATCACATTTTCGGCGTCGGAGACCGACATGGCGTCGCCCTCGACAAGGTCGCCGTACCGAACGCGGATGTTCCGGATAATGACGTCATTTGTCTCAATCGTAAAGGTATAGTTTTTCAGCGTGACGCCTTCGCCGGGAGCTGTCTGACCGGCGACGGTCAAATACGGATTTTTTACTTTAAGATCGTCTTTGAGTTCAATGGTGCCCGCGACCTTAAAAATGACGGTTCGCGGTCCCTCGGCTTCGACTGCCGCCCGA
>CAYYFY010000284.1:0-3411 GCA_964471035.1 uncultured Eubacteriales bacterium | reverse complement strand
ATGGAAAAGGTAAAAACAGATGGTGGTAGCCGTGATATCCGCTGAAAGAAAATACAGATACTCCATACCCGCCGCGTCGAAGAGGCCGGCAAATGTGTCCATTTTTATAAGATAGGCGAGCGTCACACAAAAAAACAAAACCACAATATCGGAAATAAATAAAACGATTTTAAGCCTTTTTTTTATGTACGAAACCAACTTCCTCATTCTTCATTCTCCCAAAGTCCGATAATAAATCAACGTACCATTATTTCACTTTTTTAATAGTATCACAGAAACCGTATTTATTCAATAGCTTAACAAAAAAAACGAAAAAAGGCAACGGCAATTCCATACAATACAGGAATCCTTCACCTTTTAAGACATGGGGATAAGACATGGGGACAGGTTCCTCGTCCGGGACGAGGAACCTGTCCCCATGTCTTATGGCGCTCTTTCGGATATATAGGCATCGGCATATTCATGAAGCAGCCCCCTGTCATGAAGCAGCGAGAGGAGTGTGTAGCGGTCTTTAAGCAGCCGCGCTCCGATAATGGCTTCCCGAATACGGTCTTTTCCGTAAAAGTTAAAAAAGTCCGATACGGTCAGTCCGACTTTGTTCAATATACCCCATATGTCATCCTCCGATGGACATTGCCGCAGTATTTGTGCGACTGTTTCCGCATCGTTTACGCTGTAAAGCCTATCATCTTTACATAATGCCTGCCGCAGAAAAGCTGTGATAGCCGTCGCGTAGGCGACGTCGATACCATGCGGAAGATACGGCGCGCTCATTCTTATCCCTTGCACCTCAAAATAGTGCGCTATGTGGTGTTCGCTGCCCGAGGCGGGGCGCGAGGAACCGACGAGGCTCATGCCGATTCCCGTCGCGCAGAGCGCCGAAAACAAGGCTTCAACAGCCCCTTCCTCCCGACGCATGACACCGTCGACAGCAGACAGACAATTGTCCGTTTGTTCTCTGACAAGGTCATATACTTTACAGCAAAGCGGCTCTCCGGTCATCGCCTGCGCAAGGTTCCAGTCGCTTAAACTCGATAATTTTCCGACAATATCCCCGATTCCCGAGACCAGCATCTGCTCCGGCGCGGCTTTTAGGACATTGGTATCCCCCAAAAGGGCAACAGGAACAGCGGCAGGAAACGTTGTTTTCCCGCCGCCGAAAAGCATAGCCGCCACCGACGACGCGTAACCGTCCATCGAAGGCGCGGTCGCCACAGTCACCTGGGGCAGCCCGCATTCAGAACATACATATTTACAAATATCGCCAATGACGCCCGAACCGACGGCGACGACAACCTGACAGCCGCTCTTTTTAAGCGCCTCTATAAGCCGCGCGGCGGCGTTTTCATCGGGAATCAGCAGCGTTTTATCGAGATATACCAATTTCCGTACCGTAAGACCTGCTTTGCGCGCGATCTCTCCCGCCCGTTCTCCAGCCGCCGCATAGGTGTTCCGATCGGAAACAAACAAAGCCGACGCATATCCTTTTAGCAACTCCGGCAGCCTTTCGAGCGCACCCGCTCCACAGACGACCGTTTCTATCTCGCAGCGGTGCGTCCTATTACACGGGCAGTTTTCTATCAATAGAGGCAGATCGAAAATTTCGGTACGCATATATTATTCCATTCAATTCAATTCAGAACCGTTTCCAGTCCACGCTCCTCTTTTACAGTATAGACGGCGTGATTCAGCGTATAGTAATACTGGTCGCCCTCCATATACCGATCGAGCGTGCCTATAACCTCTATCCAGTCGTTTTCCTCCGGCATTTTTCCGTCGTCTGTCGTAAACTCAAGACCGAGCGACGAACCGCCCGCGCACAGCGGACAGGAGCCGGAATAGTTACGGTAGACGTTATAATACACCTTATCACCGCTTTTTGAGGCGTTGAACATTCCTTCAATCCGGATGGTCTTTCCGAGGTATTTTTTCGGGGAAGCGGCGATTTCGTTAAACCACGAGACATACAGCTTCTCGCTGATTTCGATGACCTGTTCGCCGTTTTCAGCCGTCGTAGCGTTCTTTTTCTCCAACTGTAAAGCGATATTGTTTCCGTACATCTTAAAAATGACCGTACCCGCAATCGCGACAAGCGCGACGCAGAGGAGGACAAATACGACGATTGTCGATTTTGTGTTTTTGTTTGTGTTTTTATTTTTGTTATTGTTGTTGTTCACATTCATTATTTTTTAACCTTCCTTTTTTACGACTCTTTTCCTTACCGCCGCGACAGCGGTAAAGCAAAGGAAAAACAGTATATCACAGACGACAATACTCGCTCCGGCGGGCGTTTCCAGCACGACTGTCAGGGCCATACCGATGAGAAAGCTTATGACCGATACCACTCCGGAGCACAGGATAACAGAGAGAAAGCTCTTGCAGACGCGCATGGCGGTAAGCGCGGGGAAAATAATCAGGCTGGAGATGAGCATCGTTCCCATCATCTTCATGCCCAAAACAATCGTCGCGGCGGTCAAAAGCGCGATGACCGTGTTGAACAGTCCGGCATTAGTGCCGGTGGCGCGCGAAAAGGTCTCGTCAAAGGTGACGGCGAAAATACGGTTATAAAACAGAATGTACAAAATAATGACGATGATTGACAGCACAGTGCTGAATACGGCATCATTGTGCGTCAGGGAAAAGACGCTGCCGAACATATAGCTGCAAACGTCCTTGGTGACGCCGGTCGTCATATAGACGGCCATGACGCCGACGGCGACCGCGCCGCTCGAAATCATGGCGATGGCCGAATCGCCCTTGATTTTGCTGTTTTCGCTCAGGCGCAGCAGTAAAAACGCCGCCAGCGCCACCACGGGTACCGAGAGATACAACGGCATGACGTTTAAGGCGATTGCCAGCGTCACGCAGCCGAAGCTGACATTCGACAATCCCGAGCCGATCATCGAATACCGCTTGAGCACAAGACTGACGCCAAGCAGCGCCGCGCATAAGGACACCAGCAATCCGACGATGAGCGCCCGTATAAAAAACGGGGCGGCAAAAAGCTCCGAAAGGGTTTCAGTCATTATGATGACCCTCCTTTCGCGGCGACAGGTTGAAAAATTCATTTTTCAACTTCATCACCTCCTAAAAAGTGTTTTCCCAGAGGTGTTTCGAGGTAATCCTCCGTCTTGCCGAAGAAAAGCTGCCGTTTACCCAAATGGAGAATATGCGTCGCGTAACGGACGGCGGGAATATCGTGCGACACCATGATGACGGTTATCTTTTCCTGTTCGTTTTGCTCCTTGATGAGCGCATACAGTCCGGCGGTCACTACCGGGTCAAGCCCCGCCACCGGCTCGTCAAGCAATATAAGCTTCTTCGTCGCGCACAGCGCGCGCGCCAACAGCACACGCTGCTGCTGACCGCCCGACAGCTCCTGATAGCTGCGGCGGGCGTAGCGCTCCATAC
>CAYYFY010000283.1:0-3439 GCA_964471035.1 uncultured Eubacteriales bacterium | reverse complement strand
CGGCCTGCACGGCGTCGGCTCGTCTGTGGTAAACGCGCTTTCCGAGTGGTTCGAGGTCGAAGTCAGTCAGGACGGGCACGTTCACTACCAGCGCTTTGAGCGCGGCGTACCCGTCTGCGATCTGAAGATTATTGGGGACACCGACAGCGTCGGAACACTCATCCGTTTCAAATCCGATCCGCAGATTTTTACGGAAACCACAGAATACGAATACGAGACACTTGAGCGCCGTCTGCGCGAACAGGCGTTCCTTAACGCCGGTCTTTCGATTTCTCTGACAGATAGGCGCGACCCCGAAAACGTCACGGAGGACAGCTATCAATACGAGGGCGGGCTTATGAGCTTTGCCGAGTATATTACGACAAGCCGGGGACTAAACGCGCTTCACGACAAGCCGATTCACTTTTTATCCTCAAGCGCCGACCGCAGCGTCGAAATAGCCATGATCTACAACGACAGCTATAACGAGCTGCTGTTGAGCTTTGCCAACAACGTACGCACCGCTGACGGCGGCACCCACGAAACGGGCTTCAAGACGGCGCTGACGCGTGTGTTCAACGATTACGGCCGCCAGTACGGTTTTCTCAAGGAGAACGATAAGAACCTGTCCGGCGACGACGTGCGCGAGGGACTGACCGCCATCGTCAGCGTCAAGCTTACCGACGCGCAGTTCGAGGGGCAGACAAAGGGCAAGCTCGGCAATACCGACATCACGCCGCTGGTATCGCAAACGCTGTACAGTAAGCTGATGACGTATTTTGAGGAAAATCCGGGCGTCGTCAGAGCGATTTTCAATAAGGCGCTCGAAGCCGCCCGCGCCCGCGAGGCGGCGCGTAAGGCGCGCGACAACGCCAGGCGTAAGTCCGCGCTTGAAAGCAACGCGCTCCCCGGCAAGCTTGCCGACTGCACCGAAAAGAACGCCGAACGCACCGAAATCTTCATCGTCGAGGGCGATTCCGCCGGAGGCTCCGCCAAGGAAGGGCGCGACAGGACCATTCAGGCCATCCTGCCGCTCTGGGGAAAAATGCTCAACGTCGAAAAGGCGAGGCTCGATAAGGTTATCGGCAACGAGAAGCTGATGCCTGTCGTCACGGCGCTCGGAGCGGGTATCGGCGAGGACTTCGACCTCACGAAGCTGCGCTACGGCAAGATTATCATCATGGCCGACGCCGACGTTGACGGCGCGCACATCCGCACGCTGCTGCTGACCTTCTTTTTCAGGTATATGCGCGTGCTGCTAGACGCGGGGCATATATACATCGCCCAGCCGCCGCTCTACAGGCTGTCAAAGGGCAAAAAGCACCTTTACGCCTTTTCCGACGAAGAACGCGACAGGGAAATAGCAGAGCTTGGAAACTGCGAGATTCAGCGCTATAAAGGTCTCGGTGAAATGGACGCCGAGCAGCTTTGGGAGACCACGATGTCCCCCGAAACGCGCACGATGCTCCGCGTAACGCTCGAGGACGCCATAGAAGCCGATGAAATTTTCTCGGTGCTTATGGGGGATAAGGTGGAGCCGCGCCGCGAATTCATCGAGAAAAACGCCAGATACGTTAAGAATCTCGATATATAACAAGGGGATTATCATGGACGAATTAAACGAAAACCTCAACCCTGTCCCTGAAACGGACGCGGCGGAAAAGATTATAAACGTCGACATCAACCGCGAGATGAAGAAGTCGTATCTCGACTATTCGATGTCGGTCATTGTCGGGCGCGCCCTGCCGGACGTGCGCGACGGACTGAAGCCCGTGCATCGCCGTATCCTCTACACCATGTATGAGAATAACCTTACCCCCGACAAGGCATACCGCAAGTGCGCCGACACCGTGGGTTCGGTGCTCGGGCGGTACCATCCGCACGGCGACGCCTCCGTCTATGACGCCATGGTGCGTCTGGCGCAGGACTTTTCGGTGCGCTATATGCTCGTTGACGGTCACGGCAACTTCGGCTCCGTCGACGGCGACCCGCCGGCGGCGTACAGGTATACCGAATCGCGTTTGAGCAAAATATCGCTTGAGATGCTTGCCGATATCGACAAGGATACCGTTGCGTTCGTCCCCAACTACGACGACCGCCTGAAGGAGCCGACGGTGCTGCCTTCGCGGTATCCCAATCTTTTAGTAAACGGCTCGTCCGGCATAGCCGTCGGTATGGCGACGAATATCCCGCCGCACAACATGCGAGAGGTTATCGGCGGGCTGTGCTGCCTGATAGACGATCCCGACGCGGAGCTTGACGACCTCATGGAGCATATCAAGGGTCCCGATTTCCCGACCGCGGGCATCATCATGGGCAGGAGCGGCATACGCGCCGCCTACGCGACGGGGCGCGGCAAGGTCGTCGTGCGCGCAAAGACCGAGCTCGTAGAGGACAAGAACGGCAGATTCAAGATCATCGTCTCCGAGCTGCCCTATCAGGTCAATAAGGCGCGGCTTATTGAGGCTATCGCCGATCTCGTGAAGGACAAACGTATCGAAGGCATTTCCGATATCAACGACTATTCCTCAAAGCGCACCGGCATGCACATCGATATCGATATACGGCGCGACGCCAATCCGCAGGTAGTACTGAACCAGCTCTTCTCCTATTCGCAGCTGCAGGTGACGTTCGGCGTTATCATGCTGGCGCTTGTGAAGGGCGAGCCGAAGGTGCTGACCTTAAAGGAGATATTGCAGCAGTACCTTGCCTTTCAGACGGAAATTATTGAGCGCAGAACGCAGTTCGATTTGAAAAAAGCGCAGGAGCGCGCGCATATCCTCGAAGGGCTTCTTGTTGCTCTGGATTTCATTGACGAGGTAATAGCCATATTACGCTCCTCGCCCGACCAGCCGACCGGCAAGGAGCGGCTGACGGAGCGCTTCGGGCTTGACGATGTGCAGGCGCAGGCGATCGTTCAGATGCGCCTCGGACAGCTGACCGGTCTTGAGCGGACGAAAATCGAGGAGGAAATGGCGGCGCTCAGAGTGAAAATCGCCGAATATCTCGAAATTCTTGGCTCACGCGACCGCGTGCTGCAGATCATAAAGGAAGAAGTGAGCGCCATCGGCGCGAAGTTCGGCGATGAGCGGCGCACCGTCATTGAAAACATCAGCGGGGAAATGGACATTGAGGATTTGATTCCGGAAGAAACCTGTATGTTCACCTATACGACCATGGGGTATATCAAACGCCAGAGTCTTGACGAATACAAGCTTCAGAAGCGCGGGGGGCGCGGCGTCAAGGGTATGACGCGGCGCGAGGAGGATGTCGCCGAAACGATGTTCATGTGTTCGACCCACGAGTATGTGATGTTCTTTACGACAAGGGGCAGGACATACCGCTTAAAGGGCTATGAGATTCCCGAGGGCAGCCGGACGTCAAAAGGCATCAACATCGTAAACCTTTTACCGTTAGAGTCTGACGAAAAGGTTTCGGCGATGATTCGGGTTCCCGCTAT
>CAYYFY010000282.1:0-3444 GCA_964471035.1 uncultured Eubacteriales bacterium | reverse complement strand
TTTCCCGCCTTCGTGGAGTCGCTGATTATGATCGTGACCTTTGAAATCCTGCGGGAGGCGGGCGTCCGCCTTCCCCGTCCGGTGGGCCAGGCCTTAAGTATCGTCGGCGCGCTCGTCATCGGGGAAGCCGCCGTGGCGGCGGGGCTTATCGGCGCGCCGATGCTCATCGTCGTCGCCGTGACCGCCATCAGTTCTTTTGTCACCTCCAACCTGTATCAGCCCGTCGCCCTTTTAAAGCTGGTGTTCATAGTCGTCGGCGGGTTCGCGGGACTTTACGGCATCGTTATCGGCATGAGCGCGCTCGTCATCAATATGTGTTCGCTGGAGCAGTACGGCTCGGTGTATCTGTCGCCGCTCACACCCTATGACCCGTCGCTGTTTCGGGATACGTTCATCAAACGCGGGATACTGCGCAATTCCAGGTATGTATATAATATCGGCAAGCTGAAAAAATAAAAAAGAGGGGAATACGATGAACTCCAACGCCATCAGCGCCAGAGGATTTTTTTCGCTGTTGTTTATTTCACGCACCCTCAGCGCCGCTCTTCACGTCGTTTCCACGGAAGACGCCTTTTCTGACAGCGACTTGATCATCCGCTCGATGGCGGCGATACCGATTGTTTTGGTAACGGCTCTTCCGGGTTATTGGTATGTCAAGCGCTTTAAGGATAAGGATGCCGTTGATATGGGGATGTCGGTTTCGCCCGTTTTCGGCAAAGCGATCGCCGCTCTTTACTGGTTGTCGGCCATCTATATCGCCCTTCGCATCCTCTCTCGTTACGATTTGTTTGCCAGCTCCGTCATGTTTCCCGAAACGGATATGTCGCTGTTTTTACTGATACTCATCATTGCCTGCGCCTACGCTTCCTCGCTGGGACTTCGGGCGCTCGGCAGATCCAGCCTTATATTGCTGATTATGTTTATAGGCGTTACCGCGCTGACCCTCTTCGCGGTTATTCCAGAAATTAAATTTTTAAATATGACGCCGTTATTCACAGACGGAACGGGCGTCTTTTTAAAGGATTGCGTAGTTTCCGCGTCGTATTCGCTGGATATCGGATTGATACCGTTTTTTATGTCGCGCATCAAAGGGGATATCCGAAAACCTTTTTTCATATGGCTGATTGCCTCCGCGTTTTTCGTTTCCGTCGTCAGCTTTTTTGTAGTTACGACGCTCGGCGAATACGCCAACACCCAGCTGTTTCCCTCGTTTTCGGTTTCGTCGCTCGCGAAAATCGGCACGTTCGAGAGGCTTGACTCGCTCGAGACTTCGCTGTGGCTGAGCGGAATGGTTCTGAAACTTTCTTTTTTATTATTTATCTGCACGGACGCGTTTTGTATGGTGTTTCCCCGCGCCAAAAGGCTTACGGGAACGGCATTCAGCGCCGCTTTTCTTGCCGTCGCCTCCACGCTGATTTCACAGAGCACCAGGAGTTTTTCCTTTATTTTCATGTATGAGCAGCTGATATTTGTCTATATCGTCATCGTCATTTTTGTTCCGCTGACGGTTATTGCCGCTAAAAGCCTAAAGGAAAGGAAGAAGCGACGTGAAGCGGTTGTTTAAATTGTCTTTGGTGTTTTTTTGCTGCGTTATTATCGTAGCGTTCTCCTCCGGGCATGAAAAATACGGTACGGAGCTTGTCGAGCTTATGGTCATTCAGGGTATCGGTATCGATAAAACCGATAAAGGCTTCAGGGTGACGATACAGGCAATCAACAATACCCAAAACTCCTTCGTCAACGGTCAGGGCAGTCCGGAAAATGTGGCAAAGCAGTATTCGAACGAGGGGGAGAGCGTCGCCGAAGCGCTGGAAAAAACAATACGACTGAGCGGAAAAAAACCGATGTACGCCCATAACCGCATTATTATAATAGGAGAAAAAAACATCAAAGAGGATGTCGCGCTCATACTGGACTTTTTTGCCAGAGAATACAACACCAAGCCTACCGTTTTGGTAGCCCTCGCGCGCGGGTGCAAAGCCGAGGAAATTATTACCGCGCAGGTGGGCGCCGATACGCTGACCTCACAGCTTCTTGAAAATATCGTCGAGGAGTCGGCAAATTACGGCGAAGTCAACTTGCTGCGCGTTTATGAGGCGGTCAGCAGCATCAGGACAGCGGAATCGTCGCTGATGATACCTTGTATCAGCTTAGACGGCGTAGAACGGATGCAGGGAAAGGAGTCTGCCCAGAACAATCAAAAAGTCGTGTATATGAACGGTATCGCCGTTTTCAATAAGGAAAACAGGCTGGTCGGTTACCTCGACGGGGACAAGGCGTTAGGGACGGCCATATTGAACGACACGCTTCAGGAAGGCATTTTCAGAATCGATTTGGAAGAACCCGCGAAGTCGGCTGTATTAAGCATCGGAGGACTCAGGACGAAAACAAAGGTGCGGTATGAAAACGGCAGGGTGTTTGCAGACGTTAACGTAAAGCTGCACTGTGATCTTGTTGAGTTGACCGGCGGAAACTTTTTGCAGCTCGATAAAACAATGGCTGACATGATAATCACATCAGCCGAACGCAAAATCCAAAACATTACTGACAAAACCGTTGCCGACGCGCAAAAGGATTTCGGCGTCGATCTTTTCCGATACGGTCGGCGGCTCTGGATTTTCCATAAAAAAGAGTATGACGCCATCGCTAATGAATGGCACAAAAAATTCTCTGAAGCCGAGATAACGGTGACTGTCGACGTGACGCTTCGCCGAACGGGCGAGGGGACGCTGTATCGATGATTTATATCTTGCAAAATTTGTAAATTATGGTATCATGGACGCGAGGTGATTAAACAATGTATTTACTCGGAATCGATATCGGCGGCACGAAGTGCGCCGCCGTGCTTGCCAAGGCGGCGCCGGGGCGGGGGCTTGTCTGTGATCAGATTATCGAACGCGTCGAACTCAGCACCCGTGCCGCCGAGAGGGGACCCGCGGAGATTTTAGAGGAGCTTTCGCAGGCGATTGAAGCGGCGCTGCAAAAGAATTTCATCACGTCGTACGACATCGCGAAAATCGGCATCAGCTGCGGCGGACCTTTGAACAGCGAGCGGGGGATCATTCTGTCGCCTCCCAACCTGCCCGGCTGGGACGACGTACATATCAAGGAGTATTTCGAGACCCGCTTTTTCGTGCCGGCGTTTTTACATAACGATGCCAACGCCTGTGCGCTGGCTGAATACCGCTTCGGCGCGGCGCGCGGGTATCAGAATGTGATTTTTCTGACCTGCGGCACGGGTATGGGCGCGGGCATCATTCTCAATGGACAGCTCTATGCCGGAAAGAACGATATGGCCGGCGAGGTCGGGCATATGCGGCTGTCCGACGACGGTCCTTTAGGCTACGGCAAGCACGGCTCGTTTGAGGGGTACACCTCAGGCGGCGGCATCGCCAACCTTGCCGCGGATATGCTCAAGGACTACACAGCCGCGGGGAAAACATC
>CAYYFY010000281.1:0-3467 GCA_964471035.1 uncultured Eubacteriales bacterium | reverse complement strand
TCAATGATGGGGCTTTCTTCAAGATAAGAGAACAAACGCCCGGCGGTTTTTGCCGCCCGTCCTAATTCTTTGATGGCGGTAATGTTTTTATCATGGAGAGCGACCAGTTTGTCAATCGTCAGGATTGCGTTCTCGGCGGATTCATACACCGCCTGAATAAAGAATTTTACCCACTGCTCATAGTGACCGTTTCTGCGGACTTCGCTCAAACGATCATAATATTCAATGCGATTTTTCTTCAGAAAGTATGAAATATATAGCGCCGGAGTAGTCAATACCCCTTTTTCCATCAGATACAGAATAATCAACAGGCGGCCTACGCGGCCGTTACCGTCTAAGAACGGGTGAACTGTTTCAAACTGATAATGGATTAGCGCCGCGCGAATCAATACATCAAGCTCGTCATCCCCGTTGATATATTTCTCTAAATCAGACATAGCCCGAATCATATCTTCCGGCGCGGGCGGTATGAAGCGGGCGTTTTTTATGGCGCTCCCCTTTCCGCCGATCCAGTTTTGCGAATACCGAAACTCTCCGGGGTTCTTCTCTTGTCCGCGTGATCCTTCCATGAGAACGGCATGTACTTCTCTTATGAGACGGTTACATAACGGCAATTCTTTTAAGCGCGCAATCGCGAATTCAGTCGCCTTAACGTAATGAATAACATCGGCTACATCAAGGTTCGCGTTTTTAACCATCATCGGATCAAGCACATCCTCTAAGGTGGCTTGCGTCCCCTCTATTTGTGAGGACATCAGCGCCTCTTTATGGACATACATCGACAAAAAAAGATTGACATTCGGAATTCGCGCGGCGATACCCTCTAAAAGAGCCAACTGCTTATTGGCTTTTACGAGGAAATCTACCGTTTCGCTGTCTAATTCGATTGTTGGATTCGGCGGCAGCGGTGCCGGTACAAATGATTTGTATGCCGCTTCACCGGACAAATTCGTTTTCAGTTTTCCAGCCCTATTCGGCATATATAACTCCCCTTAACGTAACTTACAGGGAATAGTATAACCAGTTTATTTTAGTTTGTCAATTTTTAATATAATAATAAAGAATTTTTATAATTTTAATTATACTTTTCTTCATTGGTTGAAATAGTAATCATACTCATGAAAGTTATTGGGGAATACATAAAATTCTGTACCGGATTTGAACTGACCCTCCGCTATAATTGCGTGCCAAACAATGACTTTGTATGCCAAAGCGGAATAGACAACCGTTCCTCCGTCATTGAACTGTGTTTTCATAGGGATACAGAGAAGGATAAGCGTTGCCAAAAGAACTATGGTTATGATTACTGATTTTTTCTTAAATTTCATGACAATACCCCTTATGTAATTGGCTTCTTTAATAAGACGATTGTATAACGGCAATTGTTTCAATAGACACAAACATAAACAGCGCCGCCCTCAAAGCGTATTTTGGGGGCGGTAATGTTAATCTGATAGAATGTGGTTCAGTCGGTCTGCGGTGCCGTCTCGGGCTTTGCCGTGCCCTTTTGCAGCTTCTGACACCGCACGAACAGTGCGGCGGCGACGGCAATACAGGCAAGGCCGGCGATAATCGCGCAAACCACACCGCCGGTTAAAAACTTAACAAAGAAGGAGCGCATCGCTTCGTCTGTCAATGAGAATTTTTTAATAAAACCGCCGGCTAAAATGATGAACGGCAAGACGGTGAGCATCAATCCCGCGCCGCCGAAGGCTGAACCGATATAGGAAAACGGCGCGGTGCGGCGCTTATAGCTCATCAATATGACGACCGCGCAGACGGCAGCAAGCACCAAAAAGACGCCGAAAACCGGAAGCGTGTATTTGATTATCGGCTTAATAAGCGGCGAGATGTTGTCGGCGTACGGGAAGGTGACATAGCCCCTGTAGACCTCTAAAAGATCGGAGGTGAACTCTTTTATACCCGCGACGATCTCCTTGTCCTCAATATCCATATCATTTGACTTTGCGTACTCCATCAGCGCCGTGTATAAGGCGTCATAGAAGTACTTCTCGGCGCTTATGTCCTCGCCGCTGTATAGCGCGCGCACCGATTTCCCCATATCGCCTTCAATAACCTGCGCGGTGATATTTTTCGCGAAGAAACTGACGAAGAACGACTCCTCTACATTGCTCGCGAGACCGTAGGAAATGAAGTGTTCCCGTACGCGGGCAAGCTCTATCTCTCCGAAATCCGAACGCTCGACGGCTTTGGCGGCATAGGCAGGACTGAGCGCGGTTACGCGCAGGACGCCTACTGCGCAAAAAGCGGCAAGGAGCAGCGACAGCATAAAGGAGAGCAGCGTCATTACAATAGAGCGGGAGGCGCCGGCATTCTTTTTCATAACGTTTCTCCTCCCTAATTATACTTATCGATTGTCGGCCCGGAGACGTATTCACAGTAGACATAGCATCTGTATTTGGAAAGCGAGATGCCGTTCTCTTTCTGACAGGTGTATACAATGAGAAATTCCTTATCCTGTCCGTCGGGCGGATTCAGATAGTTGTTATACGCAGACTCGTCTGTGCGGTGGGCGATTTTTTTATCGACAACGCGGTACACATACGAACCGTAGTTGGTTTCGATATGGACAAGCGCGCCGACCTTACCGCTTTTCTGCAGGTCGCTGAAATGGGTGTTGTTGTGCGCGGAGATCATGATTAGCTTTCTATAGCCCGGAATACCGCAATAAAATGATACGCAAGCGCCTTTTTTAAGAAGATCTGTATCCGAGCCACTGCCGAAAATGAGCGGAGCGTCGATCTTCGTCCCGTCCATGGTGATGTTGCCGAAATGGTCTCCCCACCTCGGAAATTCCATCTCGGACGCCTTTATATCACCGCCGCTGATGCCGGTTGCTCCGGAAAAGATACTGTTCGTTTCGCCCGAATCTGTGTCAGGGGATGACGTATTCCCCGTAAAGGCCAGATGATACGCGCTGACCAAGGGTTGCGCGGCAGGCAGAAACGCCAGATAGATGATGAGATACCCACATAATAAAAAGATTCCCGGAAGAACCAGAAAGTTCTTTCGGTAATCTTTTTTATTGTGAACAGAGGTTGTGCTGTTACGCTTCATCGTCAACTTTGCGGAAGCTCTTTACGCCAAAAGCAGCCGCAATGGTGAGAACGGCAACGGCGGCGACAACCGCGACAGCCGTATTCTCGGAACCGGTCTGGTCGATGATGATGCCGGGGGTGAGCTTAGCAACGACTTTACCGTCACCATCCTTGATGATAAGGAGATTGGCGGCTCTGTCAGTGGTCAGGGTGTAGCCGATTACAGCAAGCGCCTCGTCGGCATAGCCGAGAAGAACATCCTGAGTACCGGTGTGACCCCAAATATCGTCCATCGAATCAAGATCATTATCGACAACATACTTAAAAGCCTTGTCCAAAATAGCAATGATATCGTTGTACTGATCCTCGGTCATGTCGATGGCGTTGGCTACGTTCTCAGCAGCATTG
>CAYYFY010000280.1:0-3476 GCA_964471035.1 uncultured Eubacteriales bacterium | reverse complement strand
ACGGAACCCTTAACACCGGAGACACCTCCATGCCGGTGAAAGGCTCCGCGAAAATTCAGCAAACCGATATGTTCTCGAAATTTAAGTACTAATAACCGCTATCAAAAATACCGCCGCTCAAACGGCGGTATTTTTTATGGCGAATCCATTGAATTGTATGGAATTTTTTGCTATGATTGAGGCATAGGGGGCTTACAAATGGATTTTAACCGTTTATTACTATTTGACGGGGCGATGGGTACAGAGCTTCAGAAGCGCGGGCTGAAAACGGGCGCGCTTCCTGAACTGATGAATCTGACCGATAGCGAAGCTGTTACAGCCATTCACCGTGATTATGTTAAAGCCGGAGCCGACGTCGTAACGACCAACACCTTCGGAGCCAACGCGCACAAGATGGGAAAAGGGCATGACATCAACGCTGTCGTCGCCGCGGCGGTACGCTGCGCTAAAGCTTCGGGTGCTCGATATGTCGCTCTCGACGTAGGTCCTACCGGTGCGCTGCTTGAGCCTTTTGGCGACATAAGCTTTGACGAGGTCTGTGCGGTATTTCGCGAGCAGATCAGCGTTGGCGCGAAAGCGGGCGCCGACGCGGTCATCATCGAGACGATGGCCGATCTTCTTGAAATGAAAGCCGCCGTAATAGCCGCCAAGGAGTGCTGTTCATTACCTATTGTCGCCTCTATGACCTACAGTGACGGCGGACGGACGTTTCTCGGCACCGACGCTGTGACCGCCACCGTCACGCTCTGCGCGCTCGGCGTCAGCGCCGTGGGACTGAATTGCTCGCTCGGTCCCGACGAGCTGCTGCCTATTGTCTCTGAAATCTTAAGCTGCGCGACCGTGCCGGTCATCGTTCAGGCAAACGCCGGCTTGCCGACCGTCAAAAACGGCGTGACAACCTATCCCGTCACGCCCGAAAAATACAGCGAATTCGCTGAGACGATTCTCGGCATGGGCGTTACCATCATTGGCGGCTGCTGCGGCACGAGCCCCGCCTATACGGCGCTGATGCGAAAGACGATCGACGCTTCTGCGTATAAAAAACAAACAGTAACGCCGTATACCGCTTTTACGAGCAGCCGGAAATCCATCATTGTACAAAAAAATGCCGCCGTCTCGGTCGAACGTATTTATCCGGATAAAAAGGAAAAGCAGCGTCAGGCGCTGATAAATCACGATTACGCGTATATCGTTGACGAGGCGCTGGATTTGGAAGACGACGGAGCGGATATTTTGTGCGTCAACGCCGGTTTTGATGGTATAGACGAAAAAGAAACGCTCGTTTTCCTTATAAAAGAGCTTCAGCAGGCGACTCCCCTCCCCTTACTGCTCATCAGCGAAAACGCGGCGATGCTTGAAGCGGCTTTGCGCATATACAACGGAAAACCAAACATCGGTTATGTAAATGGCAATGGCAATGGCAATGCCGAATTTTCAAATGATTTACTGCCGATCGCGGTTAAATACGGCGCGGATGTTATCGCTTTATCGGCGGATGAAACGGACGTTTTACCCGCCGTGGTCTGCGCCTGTAGGGTTGTTGAATAAATATCGGCGTATGACGCCGTAAAAAATAAAGGGAGGCTTTACTATGGCGGATTTTATGACAAAAATCACGGCGATACTCACGGCTTTTATGACCTTGTTTTTGCCTCTGTTCGGTCTGGAGGTCAAGGACGGCACGGCGCTGGACCTGTCGAAATTCACGCTGACCTACAGCGACGAGTTCGACGGGGTAGACATTGACCGGACTGTCTGGGACGGGCACTACTGCTACGGCGACGCGACCGCCGTGCGCCGGGGCGGCTACTGGAACCGGCAGATGGCAGCGCTCAAGGACGGCAACCTCGTCATCACCACAAAATATATGCCTGAGGGCGTTAATGGCGGTCCTGCCGGTTACTATTCCTACGCGCTGGACTCAAACCACCACCGCTTTGAGCAGACCTACGGTTACTTTGAGGTGCGCTGTATTCTACCGCCCGGCGAGGGGCTGTGGGGCGCGTTCTGGATGCTTTCCGACAGTATGTTTAACGAAAACGGCGACGGAACGGACGGCGCGGAAATCGATATTTTCGAGTCGCCCAACTACGCTTCCGAGGATTTCTGGAAGCGTAACTGCGTTTCGAGCGCCATCCATTATGACGGCTACAACGAAGCGCATCAGTCAGTTTCCCTCGGAAAATACTACGTCGGCGAGGACGCCTATACCGCCTACCACACCTACGGTCTTGAGTGGAACGCGGACGGGTACACCTTCTACATCGACGGCAAAAAGACCGGCAGCACGAATTTTGGCGGCGCGTCACAGGTGCCCGAATATCTGATCCTCTCGACCGAGGTCGGCGGAGACAACGGCATCCCGGGTGATTCCTGGGCGGGCAATATCACGAACAACGGCACAGACTTTGTCAGCGAATTTATCATCGACTACGTCAGGGTCTATCAGTATGCTGAATAGGATGCAGAAGGAAGCGGTACTATGGATACGGAAAATAAATCAATAATCAAAAACACGAATATACCGCTTCTGATTACGGGAGTTATCGCTGCTATCGCAGCTTGCATTTTTACGGCGGTAACTTATCCCCTCATGTATGATATTCATGAAACCGCCGCGAGAATACTCATGATCCTGCCGCCCGTTTTCTGTGCGATATTCAGTTTAATTCTTTATAAAAACGGCTCGTCTGCCGTCACGCGCGAACTGTCGGCGCTTGTTTTCGCGACCGGCATCGCGGCATCCGTATTACTGTTCAAAGCCTTTTGCGGCGACAATGAAATGTTTTATTATAGCTATGGCGCTTTACCGTATCTGTTCCCTCTAGCCGCCTTAGCCGTGTTGATCATTTTTGATTGTATCGTCCCATTTGTTATTTACGATTCGTTGGTAATCGTATACTGTACAACTGTTTTTGTCTCCGAATATACAACCTTATTAATTCCCGCGGCGTTGATAGCGTTGATACCGGCTTACTGTTACGCCATCATAAAAAGCGGTAAAAACGATTACCGCAAATACTTAACCAGAATACTGTTAGCCGCGGCAATACTATTGGCTGTTTTCGCGTATATCGAATTATCGGTCACAGTTCCGGTTGCTGTTGCGGTAATTGTCGCCGCGATATTTGTATTTAAAAAATTTAAAATTGAAAAGACCGACTTTACAATCGGCATTAAACAGACGCTTACAGCGGCGGTCTGTTCCGTGTGTATACTATCTGTTATCTTAGGCTTTCAGATATATTACTCTTATCATTTAGACAGGATTCGCTCACAATCGGTTCGCGCAGATTACGAAATTGAAAAACTCGAAATAGATAAAGACAAGATATCAGTGACGCTTAAAGCCGAAAAACCGAATGAAAATAATCAATATTCCGGTGAAAAATACGCTCTGATCAGACCAAATGACGACGATTATGAAAAATTTTATATTTAGCGTTAATCAGAGACGGAAAAAAGCAGGAAACCAG
>CAYYFY010000279.1:0-3520 GCA_964471035.1 uncultured Eubacteriales bacterium | reverse complement strand
CTTGGTCACATAGTCGTCCGCGCCGAAGGAGAGTCCCGTGATCTTGTCGGTATCCTCGCTCTTGGCGGAGAGCAGTATGATCGGGATATTGTATTTCTCACGCATTTTCAAGGTGGCGCTCAGTCCGTCAAGTCCCGGCATCATAATGTCGAGAATGATACAGTGTACCTCGTTCATGCGCACCAGTTCGAGCGCCCGCACGCCGTTCTCGGCTAAAAGCGTATTGTACCCCTCGAGCTTTAGATATATGTCGATGGATTTTAGGATTGCAACGTCGTCGTCGCACACAAGAACAGTATACATAAAATCCCTCCCGTTAATTGTTTACCACAAAATAATTACAAAAATACACGAATAATTCTTAAAGGTTTCTTACAAAATCCTCCCAAACGGGAAAACCGACTGAATTATAACAAATTATCCCTTAAAAGTACAGCGTGTTCCGTGTTCTTTTTTACAGCTTGTCCGATAACATATATAACATAATCTGATTGTGAAATATGAAATTTTAATATCTAAAAGTAAGGAGCGCTTTCTTTGGAAAAAACATACGCCTCAAAGTCACTGCATCAGCGAGAAATAATACCGGAGTTTCCCGCGCTCGGAAAGCTTGCGGTCAGGCACGCCGCGGCGTTCGCCCTGTCATTAGTCTTTTCACTGGGCGGTAAGCCGGGGTATTTCGCGCCGTTCGGCGTAAGCGCCGCGGCAGCCGCGGGCGCCGTCTATATGCCCGCGAGCGTTCTCGGCGCTTCGTTAGGCTACATGCTGTCGCAGAACTCGCTGTATTCACTGCGGTATATCGCCTCACTGCTTGCTTGCGGCGTACTCATCGGCACGCTTAAAAACATGAGGGAGATTGTTTCTTCAAAGCTCTTCGCGCCCGCCATCGCCTTTGTGACGCTGCTCGTCACAGGGTTGGCGCTCACCTTTTCCGAAACGCCGACGCTTATTGTCGCCTTAAAATATCTGACCGAGGCGGTCACCGGCGCGTGCGGGGCGTATTTCATCGCGCGGACGGCAGCGACGATCGTCCCGTTTAAGAGCTTCGGCTTTCTGAGCTCCAAGGACATGGCGGCGCTGATGATCACCGCGGCGCTGCTGCTTTCGGCGCTCGGGACGGTTAAAATCGGCGTATTCGTACCGGTCAGGGTAATAGCGGCGCTGCTCGTGCTGATTTGCGCGCGGTATACGCGTGAGGCGGGCGGTGCTATAGTCGGCGTCTGTACGGGCGTAGCGCTGAGCATCAGCGGCGACAGCAGTATGATTTTAGCCGGCTACGGCTTCGGCGGTCTGCTCGGCGGCGTATTTTCACAACTGGGCAGATTCGGCACGGGCGCGGCGTTTCTGATTGCCAACGCCGTCATCGCCGTCATGGACACCGACAATCCCGCCGCTTTAGCCGTTCTGGCCGAAGCCGCCGCGGCGACAGTGCTCTTTTTGCTCATACCTGGCAAGCTCGCCCGAAAAATCGAGGAAATACTGGCGCCGGGAACGGTTTCTCCCGTTCTCGACAGCGTCAAAAACGATATTGAATGGCGGCTGCACAACGCCGCTCAGATCACCGGCGAGATCGCCGCGTCGCTGAACAAGGTATCGGATACGCTGAAGATCGGCGAAAACACCGGTATGCAAAATATGTACGCCTGCATTCGCTGCGAGGTATGCGATACCTGCGGGCTTAAGGAAGTCTGCTTCGAGCAGAGCTATGACACCACCGTCGGCGCGTTCAACGATATTGTGCTGCACTTGAGAGACGGCGGCACCGCATCATTCTCTACCCTGCCGCCGCATTTCGCCTCGCGGTGTATCCGCATCAATGCTCTGTGTGACAGCTTTAACCGTTTTTACCGTGAATATACCGCCGTTCAAAAGGCGCAAAACCGTATATCTCAAGTACGAAACGTCGTTTCCGATCAGTTTGCGGGCATCTCCTATATGCTGACCTCCCTCTCCGAGGAGCTGGGCGAAAAGACCGTGTTCGACGTCGGCGCGGCGCAGCGTATCACCGCCGCACTCGAAAATATGGGACTGACGGTGCTCGATGTCTGCTGTCCGGTCGATAAATACGACAGGCTCAGCGCGGATGTCCATATCGGCCAGACCGATCAGCGCGTCAGCAAGGCAAAGCTCCGGCAAGCGGTCGAAACGGCGCTGCAGCGCAAGATGGATATGCCCGTGACCGGCATCTTCAAGGACACCATCCACCTCTCTTTTAAGGAGAGGCCTCTTTACAGGGCTATAACCGGCAGCGCGCAGTTTACCGCCGAGGGCGAGCGCGTCTGCGGCGACGCCTTCTCCTGCTTTACCGATGAAAAGGGATTTTTCTACGCCGTCGTCAGCGACGGCATGGGCACCGGCGCCAAAGCCGCCGTCTGCGCCTCGCTGACGGTGTCCCTCTGCGAAAATCTGATCAAAGCCGGTTTCGGCGTCGAGGCGAGCCTTCGGGCTATAAACGCCGCGCTCATCGTCAAATCCGGCGAGGAAATGAGTGTCACCCTCGACATCGTCATGATCGACCTCTACACGGGACAAGCGGTATTCTATAAATCCGGCGCGGCCGCCACGCTCTTAAAACGGCGCGGCAAGCTCGTGAAAATCGAGCTGCCGTCGCTGCCGCTCGGCATTTTACGCGACTGCGAAACCGTCTGCACAAGGGGGCTGCTCGACAAGGGCGACGTCGTCCTTCTAACGACCGACGGCATCGGCGAGGAAAGTCTCAACGACATCGGCGAAAGGATTATAGGCTTTAAGGGCGGAGAGATCTCCGCGTTCGTGCGCGAGCTCGCCGCCCACGCCAAAGCTGCGTCGGGCGGGAAAAAGGACGATGACATTACGGCGGTGGCGGTGGCGCTGGTGAAAGAGTAATACCTTATTTAACGAATAATGAATAATGAGGTCGCTGGCGCTAATGAATAATTTTAGGCGGGGACACCCCGCGCCCCGTTATAATCGCTGTAATCAAAAACTGTCTTGTTTTTTAAGCAAGGCAGTTTTTATCGTTTATGAAGTTTTGAATATTTCGTGAGGCTTTATGCGGTAAATATTGCACAGCTTTATAAAATACCGGACATCGAAATCTTCTCCTTCTTCAATCTCTGTCAGGATTTTTTTATCTATTCCGGATATCTCGGATAATTTTTCGACCGACCAGCCGTTTGACAAGCGCAGCAATTGAAAATTGGCGCGCATATTTTCAATTTCTTTTTCATTTCCCTCCCCTGTTTCTTGATCATTTATCGGTTTTTTCACATCCACCACCTCCTTTTAAATATATTATAACTCGCTACGAGTTATAACGCAATACCTCGTAGTGAGTTATAGTAAAATGTTTTTATCAAATCAAGGAGTGACGTTATGACATATCAGGAAAAAATCAGAGGTCTGCGTGAGGATAATGATTTAACTCAAAAACAAGTAGCCAATATATTAAATGTCGCGCAGACAACATATTCACAGTACGAATTGAATAAGCGTCCGATGCCTATTGATTGCTTAATCGCCTTGTGCAAGTATTACAATG
>CAYYFY010000278.1:0-3530 GCA_964471035.1 uncultured Eubacteriales bacterium | reverse complement strand
GCCGATACCCGCGCCATTGCCTCCGCCGGTCGCCGTTACCGTGCCGTCGTTTATGACGACGGTGCCGCGGATGCCCGCGCAGTTGCTTCCGCCAAAAGCCTTTACCGTGCCATTATTGACGGTGACGGGGCCGCTCAGTCCCGCGCCGCCGCCGCCTCCGGTCGCGTTTACCGTACCGCTGTTGACGGTGACGGCGCCGTTTAACCCCGCGCCGCTTCCCGCGCCGGTCGCAATGAGCGTAACACCATCGACGGTGACGGCGGCGGTACCGCCGCTTATCCCTGAGCCGCCGTTACTGCCGACAGCCGTCAGCTTGCCGACACCGGCGAGAGCTCCGTCCGCGATAAGCAGCGCCGTACTGCCCGCACAGTATAATCCCGATTTGTTCACGCCGCTTTTCAGTGTACTTTCGCCGTCAAGATAAAGATTCACGGCCGCGCTCGCGCCGGTTATTTCGAAAGCGTACAAGTCGATGGCAGCGGATAAGTCGATATTCACATTCTCAAGAGTGATGTTCACAGGCGCAGCCGCCGTGCCTCCTGATACTTTAATCCTGTCTCCGGCTACTGTCACGCCGCCGCGCATATTTATTCTATAATCCCCCGGTGAAGTGATGTTCAGCACGCCGCCGCTATACGAATAGCCTTCCGGATTGCCTGTAGTCACCAAAAGGTCAAAGGTCTCGGCGGGGTCGCCGACGGGCGTAAGCGTTCCTGCCGCCGCGTTGTCGTTCGTGGTGGTTACGGCGCCCGCGTACGCGGTAACCTGCGTTCCGTTTGTGGTTCTCGCCACTGTCGTAGCCGCGCCCGCGGGCAAATACAGATACAGCTTGCCGCCGGAATCGGTCAGCATCCCCGCCGTTTTATAGATGTATGGAATTCCGGATACTTTGGTAACGAGTGATTCGATCATCGCTTCGCCCGCCCCCTGCAGCGTTACTTCCGTGCGGAACAGGCTTTGTGAAGACGCGTTTTTAGGCGAGGTGACCCCTGAGGCTGTCTTTACGCTGCCGCCGGTGATGACGACGGAACCGGCGCTGCCGTTGATACCGATGCCGACGCCCCACCCGGAAGCGGCAGAAGCGCTTATCGTGCCGCCGCTAATAACGATGTCGGCGCTGCCGTTCATACCGCCGCCGATACCCGCGCCGGAGCCGCCTCTGGCTGTTGCCGTTATCTTGCCGCCGCTTATCCTGATGGTGCCGCTGTTGCCGTTGGTGCCGCCGCCGATACCCGCGGCTGCGTTGGTGCCGCCGGTCGCCGTTACCGTGCCGCCGGTGATGGTAATGATTCCTCCGTCCGCGTAACAGCCGCCGATGCCGGCGCCGTTATAACCGTCGCTCGTCGCCGTGACCGTACCGCCGTTGATAATAACCGTACCGGCGGAGCCAAATGTACTGCCGCCGATACCCGAGCCTGTAAAACCGATTGCCGTGACCGTACCGTCGTTGATGGTAATCGTACCGGCGTTGCTGCCGGAAGCGCCCGCGCCGATACCCGCGCCTTCTCCGGTCGCTTTTATCGTGCCGCCGTTGATGGTGACGTCGCCGCCGTTGCCGCCGTTGCCCGCGCCGATGCCGGAGCCGCATTTGCTCGTCCAGCTTTTATAGCTGCCGTTGGACGTTATATTGCCGCCGTTGATGGTGACGGTACCGCCGCCGCCGTTGTGACCGCCGCCGATACCCGCGCCGCTGCCGCTGCCATGGGTGGTGACAGTGCCGCTGTTGATGGTGAGGTTTCCGGCGTTGCCGCTGTTATTGCCGGCGCCGATACCCGCGCCGTGGTTGCCGCCGTACGCGGTGAGCGAACCGCTGCCATTGATGGTGAGCTGTGTGGTTCCCTCTTCCTTCACGCCGGGTTGATTGCCGCCGCTTTTAAGAATATTCGTTCCCGTAAGCGTCAACGTATTTCCCGCGCCGGTAAAGGAGAGGGCGCAGGCGTCTACCAAGGCGGCGTCGTTGATATTCACATTATTCAGCGTCAGGCTGATACCCGCGCCGCAGACAATCTTGATATTCGAATAGGTCGTTGCCGCACTGGCCGCCAATGTAACGGTGAGCCCCCCGTCAATCGTAATGGCGCTGTTGCTGCCGTAAGCGGACAGATTGTATGTACCGTTCTCCGTGATGGTGAATTCCGCCTCATTTTCGGGCGCGTACCCGATGTAATCGATATTCAGCGCCGCGTCGCCCGAATCGAATTGGATTTTCAGGTTGTCGCCCTCGCTGATGTCTATGCTGAGTATAAGCGTTCTGAACATACCTATGCCTTGCCAGCCGCCCGTGGCCGTAAACGCCAGATCTGTGACATGGGTGTTATTTAAATAAACGCTGATTTTTCCTGTATTTATACTCGAATAACAGATGACAACGGACGAGGTCTGTGAAAGATTGTTGAAAGAAACAGAAGCCGAAGCCGTATTGATGCTCCCCGCCAGACCGCCGCCCGAGGCACCCGTCATTCCGGTATGTTTTGCCGCGCCTCCCGCGAGAACGGCATCCTCGCCCTCAACCCTGCTTACCGAAGGCGTGTACTCGATATAATCCACATTTACAGCCGCGTCGCCCGAATCAAACTGGATTTTCAAACTGTCGCCGCTGTTGAGACTGACATTAAAAGCAACCGTGTAAAAGTGCCCCTCCCCCGACCAACCGCCGGTGGAAGTGAAGGATAAATCCTTAAAATGCGTGTCGTTTATGTAGATACTGATGACACCTGTAAGCGCGGTCGCGTAGCACAACGAGAATGATGTTGAAGCCGGCAGATTATTAAACTTGACATAGCTTCCGGCGGCGTTTAAATTCCCCACAACACCGCCGCCCGAAGCGCCCGCCTGCCCGCTGAAAACAGTGGCGTTGCCGCTGATCGCCGCGGTTTCCGCTTCTAACCTTACCACCTCGCCGGCGGCAGAAGCAGTCAGGACGGGAAAGCCTATACCGCTAAACAGGTTTAAAGCAAGCGTCAGAACCAATATGCGGGATAAGATGGCCTTCAGTTTCTTTCTCATAATATTCACTCCGTTTTCTTTAAATGACATAACATAGATAGTATTATAATAACATATATAAACAACGTTGACATCAACCAAAAGTATGATATTTTAAAAATTTTTATCGTAATCCTATAAAAAATAAAGGCGGCTTCGCCGGAAAACCGGTTAGTCCGCCTTTTTTAGGGGTTTTTCAGCTCACGTCGGAGACTGCCTTACTCACCGCGTCACTGGCTTTTGTCACAGCATCGCCTAAAGCGCCGTTGTCGCCGGTCTCGGACGTGTCGCTGATTTTGCCGTCCTGTGCCATGTTCGTGGTGCCGGTCGTTGTAACGACTGTCGTCACGGTTGTCCTTGTTGTAGTATTGCCGCCTGTTTTTGTCCCGCAGGCGCCAAGTACCGCCAGAGCGCACAGCACGAAAGCCGCGATTCCTATCTTCAGTGCTTTCATCATCATCTATCCTTTCTTTGCGAGGCGGAAGTTTTGTCCGGTCGGCAAAGCCGATTCGTATTTTCGTCTATAATACGAAATGACAAAACTT
>CAYYFY010000277.1:0-3561 GCA_964471035.1 uncultured Eubacteriales bacterium | reverse complement strand
GTCGCGGGCGAAAACGTAGGCTATCTGCCCCTGCGGCACGGTGACCAGAGGACAGGTGTGCACCTTGTACATCAGCGGGGTCAGAAAATGGATGCCGCCGCGGATGATCTGCGGCTGATAGCCCGCCTCACCCTTGAGAGCGATGATCTGCTCGTTAAGCGAGCCCTTACCCGACCACCATTTTTCGACAATGGCGATCTTGTTGTTCGGAATGATCCGAAAGCCTATGAGAAACAAAAACAATGCGATTCCTGCGATGACTGCCGGTATAATGTACGGCATGTTTATCCCTCCCATCAAATTAAGGAATCGGCTGCATTATAGTCTTGCTTATCACCGTTGTCAACCGCTTAATCGACAAATTTCATCAGGTATTTTATGGGTTTGTTATTCATATTTATGCTTAGGGTGACGGGATTCGAACCCGATACGCCTGAAATGTAAAATTTCCCTGCGCACGTTAGCGTGCGCATACATTCGTGCGTTTTCCTCCTTGCCATACGGCAGTATGGCTGTGTCGGAGAAACACCCGATTGCACGAAAGCTTTTACATTTCAGGTGCTTCGCAGTTTTGAAAGAGCGTTCTTTGCGTCAAGACAAGGCAAAAACCACAGGAATACTATACCGTATTCCGAGGATTTTTAACGCGGTATTGGCGTAAAGACGCCTTTCAAAACCGTATTGCGTTTGAATCCCGTCACCCTGCAGTGTTAGGAATATTTACGAGGCTAAGAAAACTTCAACTGGCTTTCCTCCGGCGCGCCCGTCCGGTAATTCCAGCGGTAGGCGTTCGCCGTGACGCCTTTTTTTGTATATTCCTCTTTGGACATGCTAAAGGTGAATCCGGTGATTTTCGCGTCCTTGCTGAAAGCAAAGTCCCCGATGGACTGCAAGGTCGATGGGAAAATGACTTCGCCCGCGATATTCACATCATAGGAAAACGCGTCCTTACGGATGATTTCAAGCCCTTCGTTGAACTCAAGGCTCGTCAGACCGCTGCAGGTCCAGAATGCCATTTCGCCGATTTCTTTGAGTGACGACGGAAAGGTGACGGCCGATACGGTGTCCACCTTGTAGAAAGCGTACGGCCAGATCTTTGTAACGCCTTTGGGAACCGCAAACGCCGCGGACTGCGCTTTACCGTCCGCGTTATTCTTCGCTTCGGGATAGGCGATTAGCTCCTTGCCGTCAGCCGAAAACAATACGCCGTCGATGGATTTGAACCGTTTGTTTTTCGGATCGACGTTGATTTCCCGCAGGTTAGGGCAGTTGTTGAATACCCATTTGCCGATGTAGCATACGTCAGGTCCTATCGTGACGCTCTCAAGATAGGTGTTGTTCGGCAGGGAAAAATCGCCGAGCGCGACGAGCGGGACGGCTTTTCCGTCCTCTCCGGTGACGTACTCGTCGGCGGGAGTGTCAAGGACTGAAAAATACTCGAGCATCTGCCGCCAAAGAGGCGTTTTAACGTTTTTCTTCGCGTAATACAGTTCAATTTCAGTCTGAGAGGACAAGCCGCTGAACTGCTCTAAATAATAACCGCTTAAACCTTTGCCGTCTATATCGGCGGAGTACGCATATTTTTCGGCTTTCGCGTTGGTAACAGTCTTAAAGGATATGGCTAAAGACGCCGTGATGGTAATGACTAAAATGACCGCAACGGCTGCCTTGACGCTGTTTTTAAGTACGAATTTGCGCGGCGGCAGATACCGTTTGATCTGCCTTCCGTCCTCCTCAAAAAGCGCCGCGTCCGCTAAGGCGCCGTCTATGTCCTCGCGTCTGAACAGCTTCTGCTGCCACCCTTCCACAGCGGTTTTGTTGAAATCAGGCAGCGGCACATAGTCTTTTTCGGTGCGGAACAAAAAGAATGATTTTCGCCCTTTGGTTTTTAAGCGACCGGCGGCGCGGAGCTCTTCCTTCATCCGCTTGTGTTCGAGCGCGGCTTTTTTCTCCTCCTCATCCCCTTGTACAGCGAAAACGGACGGACGGCCAATAGCGCCGTCCTGCGTCAGCGTACCCTCTGCCTCCGCCTCCGCCCAGGCGGCTTCCGTCCGTTCCTTCTGCTCTTCCATGATCTGCTCATGCTTGCGGTTGGAGTAGTTGAAAAACGAATACGGCAAAATACAGACGATATCGCCGATAATGCAAAGAAGAGCACCGAAAATCCAGACCTTGACGCGCACGCTGCCGTCGAAAAGCACGTCATAATCGGAGGTCAGACCGTATGTACGGTACAGCAGCGGAATAATCAGACCGATAAGATATGTCAGCGGCGCCTGAATCCAGCCGAAAATGCCGGAGAAGTTTTCGAGCCTTTCGCCGCTGAGCCACATCTGGTAATCGTTGATTTTAAGATTCATATTATTGACGGCTTTTCCGTTGGCAAAGGTCAGAAATCCGGCGATAAAATTCAAGACCAGCAGCGCGACTGCCGTTGTAACGATGCTTCTGTTCTGGAAAAAGATAACCGCCAGAAGCTCAAAAACATCGCAGGTTACGGCGATGACGCGCGAGACCATATACAGCTTCTTGAAATCAAATCGTTTGATAATAAACGGCGTTAAAAATTCACCCGGAATGTTATAAAGGTCGCAGACCGTTCGTATAAACACGAACCAGACGCCGTCGGTCATACGCAGCATATAGAACCAGATGCAGTCACGCGCCATTCTCGCTCCGGCTCCGAGAAAATCGAAAATGCCGGAAACCATGGTGATCCAGCGGTATTTGTTCCGCAGCACCGCGGTGACGCCCTCCCAAAAGCTGAAGGTGACTTTTTTGTCTACGGGCGGCTGCGGTAAGCGTTCGCGCATTTTGGGGACGGCGAGCAAAACCATGATAAGAGAAATCACGCCGACAGGGAAATAGAGCCAGCGCATAGTGCGGATATTTTCCGGACCGCCGAACTGCATGGCAAGTATCGGAATCGTCCAGTCCGCCAATATATTTTTGAGCAGTCCGCTGATCTTGACGGGATAACATTCTAAGAAAACGCGTTCCTCGTTGTTGGTGGTGGAGAACCGCACCATGCTGTCCACATATCCCGACGTGGAGCGGCCTGCGTGTAAAGAAAACACCAGATAGAGCCGCCACAGCATATCCCCGTAATTATACTGCTTGAAATCCCAGAACAGCAGGACGAATGTGGCGATAACACGCAAAGGCGCGTTGACATACGGCCAGAACTTATAGCGACCGTATTTCGGAATCAGGTATTTACGCAGAAGAAGGTCACGTATGGCGTTGTAACCGCTCAGCATGACCTGTACGCCGAAAATTTTGCCGAAACCCTGAATAAACGACTCGCCGAACGAGACGGGGCACAACAGAATGAATGCCAGCCCGACAACGATCGCCGCGGAATACACGGTGATAAGCCTGCGCTCCGTTTTCTTTTCCAGACGACCGAGATTGTCCGCTATCCCCCAGCCGAGAATGCTCCAGAGATAACCCAGCGGCGCGCCGATAAGGTTAATCACCATAAAATCAAGCGAATCAACCTGATAGTAGCGCATAATCAGGTAACAGCTCGCGGAAAACGACAGGAAACCGAATACCGCA
>CAYYFY010000276.1:0-3589 GCA_964471035.1 uncultured Eubacteriales bacterium | reverse complement strand
CATAACAAGTAAAGGTGGTGCTTCTTAAATGAAGGAAGAGAAAGCGGCAAACATTTTGTCTGTGACGATTGAAAAGGTGCGCGATCTCGTCAACGTCAACACGATCATCGGCGAACCGATCAACCTGCCCGACGGCACGGTCATCATTCCCGTTTCCAAGGTGACCTACGGCTTTGCCTCGGGCGGCTCGGACTTTCCGTCGAAGAACAATGTCGAGTTGTTCGGTGGCGGCGGCGGCGCGGGCGTGACTATCAATCCGGTCGCGTTTCTGATTGTCAAGGACGGCGATGTCAGCGTCCGTCAGATTTCCGGCATCAATAATCCGGCTGAACGTGTCATCAATCTTGTCCCCGAAATGTTTGATAAGGTGTCCGGTCTTGTCGGAAAAATCAAAAAAGAAGAGACGGCCGCAGCGGAATAATACTTTGGTTTTGGTCTGCATATCCTTGTACAAGGTATGAGTTTATCCCTTAACGGGAGCGAAAGCGTGCGCGGGGATAACCTTTTGCCTTGTGTGAAAGGATGGCTGTAACCATGAAAAAAATATTGTCGTTTATTCTTTTTTTAATTCTGCTGACGTTCTGTTGTTGTCCGGTTTTTTCCGCAAAGACAAAACCGGAGCCGCCGGATATTTCCGCAAGAGCCGCCGCGCTGATTGCCGCTAAAGATAACCGGCTGATTTACGGCAAAAACGAGCGTGAAAAACGCGGTATGGCCAGCACGACGAAAATCATGACCGCGCTGCTGACGCTCGAGTACGGCTGTCCTGCCAAGGAGATCGTGACGACATCCGAAATGGTTATGGTCGAAGGTACTTCGATGGGACTGCATGCCGGAGATACCGTGACCGTGCAGGGGCTTGTCTGCGGTATGTTGCTGCAGAGCGGCAATGACGCCGCGTATACCGCGGCGATCGCCGTAGGGGGCAGCATCGGAGCGTTTGCGGATTCCATGAACCAAAAAGCCAAGGCGCTTAGAATGAACGATACGCATTTTGTCAACCCCGCGGGGCTCTGGAGCGAAGAACACTACTCGACCGCTTACGATATGGCGCTGCTCGGTGCCTATGCGATTCAGAACCCGACTTTCGCCAAAGTTTGTTCGTCGAAAAGCGTAAGCCTCGAATACGGCAACCCGCCGTATAAACGCACCTTGTATAACCATAATCGTCTGCTCTCGTCCTACGAGGGGGCGCTCGGCATCAAGACCGGCTTTACGAAAAAGAGCGGGCGCTGCTTGGTATCTGCCGCCGAAAAGGACGGCGTGACGCTCGTCTGCGTGACGCTTAACGCTCCCGATGACTGGAGCGATCATAAGAAGCTGCTCGACTACGGCTTTTCCGTCTGCGAAAGAACGGCGCTCGACGGCGACTTTTCGTCGATGCCGGTAGCGGTCACGGGCGGCACGGTACCGACAGTCACGGCAGTACCCTTTAAGGAACCATCGTATACGGCTGTCGGCGGCGCGTCCGGAAAAATAAAGCGCATCGTGTATCTTCCGCGGTTTTTGTACGCTCCCGTACTGAGTGGTGATAGTATCGGCAAAGCGGCGTATTATCTGGGGGATACCTTAGTCGAGTCCGTCGATCTGATCGCGCATTTTGACGTCGAATCGACGACGCCTCAAGAGATTGAGAAACAAACATTGATAACAAAAATTAAAGGCTTTTTTAAGGAAAAAATTAATGGCGGATGAAAAAATCAGATTGCAAAAGTTTCTTTCCGAATGCGGGGCGGCTTCGCGCCGTAAGGCGGAGGAAATGATTTCTCAGGGCAAGGTGACGGTAAACGGGCAAAATGCGTCTGTCGGCGACAAGGTTGACCCCGCGCGCGACGATGTGAGACTGCTCGGTAAACGGTTGTCACGTCCCGATAATAAGGTGTATCTAATGCTCAACAAACCGCGCGGATACATCACCACCATGAACGACGAACAGGGCAGAAAATGCGTCGCCGCGCTTGTCAAGGATGCGCCGGCGGCGGTTTTTCCCGTCGGTCGGCTGGACAAGGATTCCGAAGGGCTGCTGTTATTCACCAATGACGGGGAGTTCGCAAACGACGTTATGCACCCGCGCCGCGGCGTTAAAAAGACATACCGCGTCACGGTACGTCCCAATCCCACAGACGCGCAGTTTGCGATGCTTTGCGACGGGACAGAGATTGACGGCGCGCACTGCGTTCCGGTCAGTGTACGCATGATAACGCGTAAAGAGGACAGGGCTGTCGCCGAGATCGTCGTCAGCGAGGGCAGAAACCGCGAGGTGCGCCGTCTATGCGAGGCGGCAGACCTTGAGGTCGCGCGGCTTACAAGAACCGCTGTCGGCGGCATACAGCTCGGTACGCTGAAGGTAGGCGCGTGGCGTATCCTGAAACCTGAAGAGATCCGAAAAGCGATGGAAAATTGACAAATCCCATGTTTTGTGGTATACTATAAAAATAGGAGTATTTTTTATGATCAGAAGCATGACCGGTTTCGGAAGCTATAAGGGCACTGTCGGCGGCATAGCCGTCAGCGCCGAAATCCGCGGCGTCAATCACCGTTTTTTCGAGTTATCTCTGCGTATTCCACGCGGTTACAGCGTATTTGAGGATAAAATCAAGCGTCTTGTCAACGCGCGTGTCGAACGCGGAAAAATTGACTGCTCGGTACAGATTGAGATCCCCGAGGGCGAAGACTTTGACGTCACGCCAAACACCGCGTTTGCCAAAAAATATGTTCAAGCTGCAAACGCCGTCGCCGCCGAGCTCGGCATCGAACCGATTACCGATGTCAAGGATTTATTGCGATGCGCCGATGTCGTTACTGTCTCAAAGACCGCAGTCGATGAGGAGCGTGTCTGGAGCGTTATTGAAACGGCAGTGGAAGGCGCCGTCACCGCCTTTATCGCCATGCGCGAGGAAGAGGGCGCGCGCCTGAAAGCCGATATCATCTCACGCGCAAAAACAATCGCCGACTCTGTTGAAATTATAGAGGAACGCTCGCCGCAGACGGTCGCCGAATACAGCGAAAAGCTGCTGACCAGAATGCGCGCCGCTATCGGCGAAATTCCGGTAGACGAACAGAGGCTTCTGACAGAAGCCGCCATCTTTGCCGACAAGGTCGCCGTCGCCGAGGAAACCGTGCGGCTGCGCAGCCACCTTGAACAGCTCGCGGCAATGCTCGCAAAAAGCGAGCCGGTCGGCAGAAAGCTGGATTTTCTTATCCAGGAGGTCAACCGCGAGGCAAATACCGTCGGCTCCAAGGCGCAGGATGTCGCCATAACCCGTCTCGTCATCGGCATTAAGGCGGAGGTTGAAAAAATTCGGGAGCAAATACAAAACATCGAATAGGGGACTGCTATGAAATTTGTCAGTATCGGATTCGGAAATCTTGTCAACGCCGACCGGATAATCACCATTGTCAACCCCGACTCGGCGCCGGTCAAACGCATCGTTCAGGACGCGCGCGACCGCGGGATGCTCATCGACGCGACGCAGGGACGCCGCACGCGCGCCGTTGTCGTCACCGACAGTGACCACGTCATTTTGACATTTTTGCAGCCGGAAACTATCGGAGAACGTTTTGAGAGTCAAAAGAGCGAAGCGGGAGG
>CAYYFY010000275.1:0-3618 GCA_964471035.1 uncultured Eubacteriales bacterium | reverse complement strand
ATTATGCTCTTGTTTTCGCGTCTTTTTGTAATGTTCAGCAGGCATTAAATAAAAACAGAGCCGCGGCATTGTGTTGCCGCGGCTCTTCGCGTTCAAGAGGCAGAGGGCGCGTCCGGCTCCAGCCGCTTATTGAAAATAAAGATTGCCGCCGCCGTCAGCGTCTGCCCGATGCCCTGCAGGATCAACAGCTGCTGCGGGGCGGTCATATTCACGCCGAACAGGGCGAAGGACGTGTCTTTTGCGGCCGCTATATACCAGGTGCCGAGCAACGTCCCTATCAGTGCAAATACATTGACGACAATCGAATAAAAGGCGATATAATTTGTCCTGTCGGTTTCCGGAAGATTGATGAAGGGGAGATTTGAAAACGAGTGGTTGAGTCCGACGCCCGAAAGGTGCTGGCTGAATCGGACAAGGGTCATCAGCACAAGATAGTTATTGTGATTGATAAACGCGCCGAAGAGAAGCGACGGCGTGTACATGAACGCTGTATATGCGAAGGTTCTAAGCCATGAGTGTGTCCGTAAAAATTTTCGCCAGTATCCCGAAAACGCGAACAAAAACAACGGATAGACAGAGTCCATCAGCGTGATATATGAATAGGGTACCTTGGCGGTATTGATAAGGTAATAGTTGAACGACGAGGCGCATAAAATCGCGAAGCACGTCCATACGGCGACGATTAAAACGACAAAAAAGAATTTTTTCTCATGAAAGGAGAGCAGAAAGACGTTTCGCAGCTTCGGCGGTTCTTTCTTTTCGTAGGGGTTCTCTTGGGGGATAGCGAGAAAACCGACCTCGACGAGCGCCATGAAAAACGCCGCGAGCCTCAGAAAATACAAAACGCCCGTTTCGGATGCGGTGCCCTTGAGCGCGTCGGCGATGAAGCCGGACGCCAAAAGCGTCACGCTGCTGACCGTGCAGCGCACGACCTGACTGTAGCCGAAATAATCGACGCGCACGGCATCGGGAATAAACGGCAGGTGCCACGGCGTGAAGCCGGGACTGGTCAGCGCGTTCAAAGCGCCGGACAAAAATATGATAACCGAAAATCCGATGATTTTCAGTTTTGTGTCGGTAATAAGCAGCGGCAGCGCCGTCACGCCCAGAATATTGATGATATAGTATACCAGCCGCGTCCACAGAAGAATGCCCCGCCGGCGGGGGAAGCGTTCAAGCAAGTACGGGGAAAACAGGCTGAAAAAACTCGCTATGTAGGGAATGAAGCTAATGATGCCCGCGCCCACGATGTCAATATCGTTGGCGATCAGAAAGCCGGTGTAAAAAACACCCGACGTGAGGGGAACCATTGCCTGAACAATCGCCGCCGAGGCGAGCATACTCACGCGCCCCTTGGCCATGTCGTTTTTCATATTGAACAGCATATGAAAATTGGAAGCGCGGTATCTGTCTTGAAGCGTATGCTTCATCGTTTCACGGCAACTTTCAGTTCAAATCTCAGAGGGATTCTACCATGCCCGAAAACGCGTGTCAATGCTTTTTTATTGACAGCCTTAAGGATTCGGAGTATGCTGTATATGGGAGGGAATGACAATGGATAACAACAAGAACAGAAGCAAGCTTTTACAGGTGCTCGACGAGGTTTTCAGGGCGGGCATCGGCATGATCAAATCGTTTTTGTTTGTGCTTTTAATTGACGTTTTCGTCGTCACGGCGGGACTGATCATATTAAAAATGGGCTGGCTGTCCGTGCCTATTGCCATAGGGATCGCCGCCGTCGATATGCTGCCGGTGCTCGGTTCGGGGATCGTCTTTATACCGTGGATCATCTATGCGTTCTATACGGGCGACAGCGTCACGGCGCTCGGGCTGATTGCCGTTTTCGCGGTGCTGACGGTCATCAAAATCGCCGTGCAGCCGCTTGTCTGCGGCAAACAGATTGGGCTTTCGCCCGCGCTTTCGCTGTTGTCATCGACTGTGGGCGTCATCGTTTTCGGCGGTATGGGGATTTTTATCGGTCCGCTGCTGGTGGTCGCGTGGAAATCAGTGAATAAAAAATAAACGGGGAATACTATGGAAGAAAAGAAAATCAAAGGTCTCGCCAGGCTGCGGTATAATCTTTTTTTATTAAAGCCGTATTGGAAATACGGAAAAAGCTATGTAATCATTACATTTGTGGTGGCGACGGTGTTTCAGCCCTTATCGACGTACCTTGCCACGCTTCTGCCCCAAAAGGCTATCGACGCGGTAATGGCCGGAACAGAGCGGCGGGGAGTTCTTGTGATTATCGGCGCATATACATTGGGAATTGCGCTGGTGGCCGCGGCAGGTAAGATTATCGAAATAGGGTACTCTGAAATTGTGCGGACAAAAATTCACCAAAAAATTCAAAAAGACGTGAACGAGAAAGCGCTGTTTACGGATTACAAATATTATGACAATCCGGATTTTTTTACAAAATTCATTTTCGCGCAAGACCAGTATCCGCAGCAAGCGCTTTTCGCGATGCGGGAGATTCCGCATATACTCAAAGGAGTTGTGACGGTAGCCGCCATGGGTACGCTCATCGCTTCGGCCGGTCCGGTTTTACTTATGGTCACACTGTTTTTTGTTGTGTTGAACGCCTTGGTGGGATTGCCGACATTAAAGCCGCACGCTGATTTTAATATGAAGATAGCCGAAATATACCGTCCTTTTGGATATGTGAACCGTGTACTCAAACAAAAGGAGAACGCCGCCGAGCTGCGCTCTTCCGGCGCCGGATTGAAATTTATACAGTCGGTGAACGCCGTCACAATACGCAGCCGCGACGCCTATATGTCGTTATTGAAAAAAACGATGCCGTTCGATCTTCTGCAGGGAATCGCCGCGCCCATACAAACCGCCTGCATACTGGCGTATGTCATTCTGTTCGTCATTGACGGCGACACATCAAAAATTGGAATGTATGCTTCCCTTACGGTCGCGTCCGCCGCGATGGCGTCCAACCTGAATTCCATTGCGGACACCATGACCGATATGCTGCGGTTCAACCTCTTCGGCGAGCGTATAGCGGCGTTCTTTGAGGCGAAATCAGAAATTGAACCCCCGCGTCCGAATATGGCTTTGCCGCCGGACGGCATATACGATATCGAGCTGCGTGATGTATCGTTCGGTTACGAGAACGCGGCGTTTGCCATAGAAAACCTGAATCTGCGCATCAGACCGGGGCAGCGTATCGCGATTGTCGGCGAAAACGGCGCGGGGAAAACCACGCTGACAAAGCTCCTGCTGCGTCTGTATGACGTGACCGGCGGCGCGATACTCATCAACGGGAGGAATATAAAGGAATACGACGTTCACGCTTTACGGCTGCACATCGGTGTCGCGTTTCAGGACGTACGGATACTGGCTATGAGCTTGCGCGACAACCTGACAGCCTATCATGACGTGCCGGACGACAAGCTGATGGAGGTCATACACAAACTCGGATTGGATGATGTGGCGAAAAAAGCCGCCGAAAACGGCGACGGCAAGTCGGCGCTGGATAAGATGGTATCGCGTGAATTTGTGGAGGACGGCATCGTGCTCTCGGGCGGAGAGGCGCAGCGCCTCTCTTTAGCGCGGCTGTTCACGGGGGAATTCGGTCTGTTGGTGCTCGATGAACCGACCGCCGCC
>CAYYFY010000274.1:0-3642 GCA_964471035.1 uncultured Eubacteriales bacterium | reverse complement strand
GTCAGGGAAGAGCAGCCGTAATACGCGCCGTCCCCGATGCTCGTCACGCCGTCTGGAATCGTGACGCTTGTCAGAGAAGCGCAGCCTCGAAACGCGTAGGAGCCTATGCCCGTCACGCCGGTCGGAAGCGATACGCTTGTCAACGCCGCGCAATTATAGAATACATAGTCCCCCATACTCGTCACGCCAGTCGGAATGCTGATGGTCGTCATCAGATTACAGCCGTAAAACGCGCTGTTTCCGATGCTTGTCACCGGCAAACCGCCGATGCTCTCCGGAATTTCCACGGGGCCGGAAATCGTCGTACGACAGTCGGTAATTTTTACTTCTGTACCGCCGTTTATGGTTTCCCATGTCAAATCCGCCGTTGTCAGTCTGTACGTCATCGCGTGAAAGGTATAACCGTTGGCGTTCGCGAAGGCTTTGGCGTTCATATAGTATCCGTGAACGGCGACAGAGGACGCCGGCGTGTGCGTAATCGTTCCGCTTATCGCCGCGCAGGGGCTGAAAATATAAACATTCACGGCGTCGCTCGTCTCGATTTTAGAAAAATCAACCGTGTTCGGGCCGCCGTAGCTTGCCATATCCTCGACAAGCAGCCCTTCTGAGTAGACCATATTTCGCATTGTCACGGTCGTGAGCGCCGTGTTATAAAACACATTGGTTCCGAGCTTCGCGGTATTGGCGGGAATCGTGGCGCTCGTAAGCGTTACGCAGTTCCTGAACGCCTCGTTCCCGACGCTTGTCACGCTGTTCGGAACCGTTACATCTGTTAGACCGCAGCCGTAGAACGCGCCGGTACCGATAGCCGTCACGCCGGCGGGAATGGTTATACCTGTCAGCGCGGCGCAATTCTTAAACGCCTCGTTCCCAATAGCCGTCACGCCGACGGGAATCGTTACGCTTGTAAGACCGCAGCCGTAAAACACGCCGGTACCGATAACCGTCACGCCGGCGGGAATGGTTATACCTGTCAGCGCGGCACAATTCTTAAACGCCTCGTCCCCGATGCTTGTCACCGTGCCCAAAATCGTCACGGCAGCGAGCATAGCGCAGCCGTAAAACACGGAGGAGTTGATGCCTGTCACGCCGCTTGGAATGCTAATACCCGTAAGCGAGGAACAGCCGTAAAACGCGGATGCTCCGATACCCGTCACGCTGCTTGGAAGCGTCACGCTTATCAGGCTTGTACAGCTTCGAAACGCGTTTTCCCCGACGCTTGTCACGCCGTTTGAAACCGTGACGCCCGTCAGGGCAGAGCAGCCGTAAAACGCGGACGCTCCGATACCCGTCACACCGGCCGGCACCGTATACGCGCCGCTTTTCCCAAACGGATACAGGACGAGAATTGTCTTACTCTTATTAAACAGGACCCCGCCGACGGCGGAATAATTGGCGTTACTGCTGCTGACACCAATCGCGGTAAGAGCCGAACAGCCGTAAAACGCTTCCGCCCCGATGCTTGCCACGCCCGCGGAAAGCGTCACGCCTGTCAGGGACGTGCAGTTGAAAAACGCCTGCACCCCGATGCTCGTCACACTGTCCGGAATCGTCACGCTCGTAAGAGCGGAGCAGCTGTGGAACAGATAATTTCCGATGCCGGTAATACCGGCCGGAATCGTCACGCCCGTCAGCGAGCCGCAGTAGGCGAACGCGGCGGCTCCGATGGTGGTCAAACCGGTCGGAAGCGTTACACTCGCCAAAGCGGAGCAGCTTCTGAACGCGTTTTCCCCGATGCTTGTCACGCCGGTCGGAATCGTCATGCTTGTCAGACCGGCGCAGGATTTAAACGCGTTGTCTCCGATGCTTGTCACGCTAGTGGGGATAACGACGCCCGTCAGCGTGCCGCAGCCGGAAAACGCCGCGTTGGCGATGCGCTTCAGGCCGCTTGGAAACGTGATCCCCGTCAACGAGGTGCGGTTGGCAAACGCGGAGTCGCCCATGCAAAGGGTTCCGGTTTTTATGGAATAGCTTCCGCTCAATGTACCGGTGGTACTGATTAAGAATTTACCGATATACAGAACATTACCATTCTCCCAGTTGGCGCTGTTGTTGCTCAATTGGGTGTTCGAAAACGCCCCTTCCCCGATGGAAGTTACGCTGTCCGCAATGGTAATGCTGCCTAAAGAGGCACAGGTGTTATACGCGTAGCTCCCGATGGCGGTTACGCCGTTGGGTATCGCGACGCCCGTGAACTGCGAACAACCGTAATACGCGTAATCCCCTATACTCTTAAGCGCGGTCGAAAGACCGGAATCGTACAGTTTATTGCAATTGGCATACGCGTAAGCGCCGATGCTTGTCACGTTATTCCACATATATGAAGAAGTCAGATTTGCGCAATTATAGAATGAACGCTCTCCTATACTTATCAGACTGCCCGGAAGCGTGGAGCTTGTCAGCGACCCGCAGTTATAAAACGCCTCGTAAGAGATACGCGTCAGGGAAGAGGGAATCGTGACTCCCGTCAGCGAATAACACCTCGCGAACGCGGAGTTGCACATACAAAGCGTTCCCGCTTTGATGGTATAGCTTCCGCTTATCGCCGTATTTACCGCAATAAGATGCTTGCCGGCATACAGGACATTGCTCTCCCAGTTCGCGGCGTTGTTATAGTAAGCCGTATTATTAAACGCCCCGGCGCCGATATAGGTCACACTGTCCGGCAGGCTGACGCCCGCCAAAGCCGTACAGTCCTTAAACGCCGACAAATCAACGGTCGTCACCCCATTCGGAATCGTGACGCCCGTCAACAGTGAGCAGCCTGAAAACGCAGAAGCGCCGATTTTTGTGACCGGTAACCCTTCGATGGTCGAGGGAACCGACAAAGCGCCGCTTGCCGCGTCGTTACAGTCGGTGACGGTAACGGCTCCCCCGCTGATTTCATAGGTCAAATTGCCTATTGTTCCCGCACTGACGGGCAGCCTTAGTAAGGGAACAGAAACAAGGGCGACGGCGAGGACAAGGATTGAGGACAAAAGCTTTTTGATAAACATAATTACCCTCCGTTCAAATGATTGAACTCCGTATGGCTTCGTTATTTTATTAATTTAATTCGATAAATTATTTCTTTTAAAATAAGTATATATATCAATCATATTATTGTCAATATTTTTTATTCAAAAATGCCGCCCCGCATAACAGGACGGCATTGATGCTATTTCGGGCGGTAAAAACGCGTTAGCGTTTTTAAAGAGGAACCGCACACCCATTAGAATAGGCGAAGCCCTCCCACAATTTCTCATTCCTAATTCCTAATTCTCTTCTATTCTCTGAAAAACCGTTCCTCCAGCGCCGCGCACAACGCGTGGTACACGGGCAGCGTCAACTCTTGCACCGCGTAGGGGGCTTTAGCGGGGAGTGCGACGCAGACATCGGAATCGGCTTTGAGCTTGCCGCCGGTTTCTCCCGTCAGGGAGAGCACCTTGCAGCCGAGGGATTTGGCGGTGCGCGCGGCGTTAATGATGTTTTTTGAGTTGCCGGAAGTGCTCAGGACAATCAGCGTATCGCCCTTTTCGGCGTAACCAAACACCTGTTGGGCGAAGAGCATATCGGCGGCGACGTCGTTTAAGAACGCGGTCATAAGGCTTGTCTGACTTACTAAAGAAATCGCCGGAAGGGCGTTCTGGAGGTTCTCGGTCA